>NZ_JASJFG010000588.1:0-29452 GCF_030065375.1 Microcystis sp. M49636_WE2
ATTAATCTAGTCTAAGGAGAACGTCTTAGTAATGTTAACCCTAAAAATCGCCGTTTATATCGTTGTTTCCTTCTTTGTCTTACTTTTTATCTTTGGCTTCCTTTCTGGCGATCCTACCCGTAACCCCGGACGCAAAGACTTTGAGTAGAAGACAATTAACAAACCGGTTCTAGGGTAAAGGCACAGGGAACAAGTTATTAAACTTTCCCTGTCTCCCTAGAAATAATGATCATGGTAGTATCAATGAGGTTCGCTCGTCCTCTATTTTGATCGCCGACTCGTGCAGTCATGTCTTTTTTTATCTTAGCTGTTGAACCACCTGCCCTGATTAATACTGTAGCCGAACCGGAAACGGAGGAGCGCCAAGTTGCTGAAAATATTCCCACGTCTGTAGTTCCCCTCCCTGTCACCCCAGCACCTCTAGAGGCAAAAAAGCCTTCAGAAGAGAGCGTTTCTATTCCCCTCACCGTCACTCCACCCCCGGAAACCGTCGAGGTAAAACCCTTGGTTCCCGATCAGGGTATTCCCCTAAAACCTTTACCTAGTAGTGCGGGGGATGCGGCAGCTTTAGGAAAACCCCTTTCTGTTCGGAATTCTCCACCCCCCGCAGCCGTTGGTGTCACTATTCATCCCGAAACCGAGATAGTTTCAGGATTAAATCAAAAAGCTCTTAACCAGAAAAATGGCTTAACTCGGATATTAGTGCGGAAAAAAGGCGAAAAAACCAGCCAAGAATACTTGATTTCCCTCAATAACAGCCTAGATCAGGCCGCGAATCCAGAAGGGGAAAGACCCCTAGAATTAGTGGCCGATGAGCAGGAATTTGACCAAAATCGGCAGATTATCACCGCTAGAGGTAATGTCACCCTGCGTTTTGCCCAAAGTGTACTAACGGCCGATCGCTTACAGATTAATCTTCCCGAAAAGTTAGCGGTAGCGGAGGGCCAAGTGATCCTAACCCGGGGAGATCAAATCCTGCGCGGCGATCGCTTTGAATATTATTTCGTCCAGGATAGCGGTGTGGTATTTAATGCCAATGGGGAGATTTTTCAACCCAGCACCGCTAGGGATTTAGGACAAACGCTGCCCACGGATGTGGGTGCGGGGGCCAGCAGTTCTTTTGGAACCCTAACCGATCGTTTGGCATTAAATCAACCCTTGCAGAGAATCACTACGGGAGAGGGTTTTCAATTTGTCGTCGGGGGACAGGATCCCAGTCGGCGTGATCGACAGAATATTAGTAGTCCATCGGGGGGAACGATTAATCGTGTCCGTTTTCAGGCCGAGCGCTTGAATTTTGATGGTAAGGTGTGGAATGCCACTAATGTGCGTCTGACAAATGACCCTTTTTCCCCCCCTGAATTGGAAGTTCGGGCCAATTCCGCCACTTTTCGCAGTACCGGCCCTTTTACCGATGAGTTGCGGATGAGTAATTCCCAGTTGGTTTTCGATCAACGGGTAGTGGCCCCCACTTTTATTAATAGTCTTACTTTCGATCGCCGTCGTCGTCGTCCTTTTTTAATTGCCCCGGGCTATGATGGGGAGGATCGGGGCGGATTTTTCGTAGAAAGTCCCCTAACTTTAGTGGAGACACCGAAGACTATTTTTGAGTTGACACCGCAATATTTAATTCAAAAAGTCCTTAATCCCGATGCTTTTCCCTCAGCTAACCCCGGAGGTGGCGAAGTTTCGCCCCTTAGTCCGAAAGCTTTTGGTTTATTGGGCAATTTTGCCACTAATTTCGGTGAGCGCTCGTTTTTGCAAGCAACAGCCTCTTTTTCTAATTTAGATTTGGAACAGATCGAAAATAGTGTTCGTTCTAAGATTCGCTTTCAACAGACGATCGGACAGTTGCAGGATCCCTATCTGCTCAATGTGGAGTACAATTATCGCGAGCGTCTCTTTAACGGTTCTTTGGGTTTTCAGACGGTTAATAGCAGTTTTGGGGCAATTTTGACCTCACCTGTGATTGTCATCCCGAATACGGATATTAGACTCAGTTATCAAGCTTCTGTTCAGAATATTAACGCACCCACCGATCGCAGTAATCTCTTAGCGGCCAATGCAACGGATAATGTTACTAATTTAAGCCGTTTTCAGGGTGCTGTCTCCCTCAATCGCAGTTTTTTACTCTGGTCTGCCCTTACTTTACCACCGACTCCCGACCAAGGTTTAAGATTTTCTCCTCTTCCCGTTCAACCCTATATTGCTATTGTCACTGGTGTCACTGGTGTCACCAGTTATTACACTAATGGAGAGACGCAAAATTCCGTCACGGGAACCGTGGGATTATTAGGACAGTTTGGGCGTTTTTCCCGCAATTTTTTCGACTATACCGGGTTTAATCTCAGTTTTAGTCAGGGTTTGGTTAACGGACAATCACCCTTTTTCTTCGATCGCTTTGTTGATCAACAAACAATGTCCTACGGTATAAATCAACAGGTATATGGTCCGATTCGTGTGGGTTTTCAGAGTGTTTATAGTATCGATCAAGCGAAGGAAATCAGTACAGAATATTTTCTCGAATGGAGTCGTCGCACCTATAGTTTAATTTTGCGCTATAACCCGGTGTTGCAGTTGGGAATACTCAACATCCGCGTGTCGGATTTCAACTGGACAGGCAACCCCGGCTATTTTGAGGGCAGCGATGTCCGTCCAGTGGTGGATGGAGTAACCCGTTAAGACTACATGGGAATTATGAATTATGAATTATGAATTATGAATGATGAATTATGAATTATGAATTATGAAGTGGGGTGTGGGGTTTTAGGGATTTTCAGATCGGGATTACCTCTCATTGAGACTCCCTTGACTAACTTCTATCCTCTCTTCAACGTGACAGAAAAGCTCCTAAAATTTTCATGGTGTTGCTCGTTTCATAATTCAACCCTTCTACTCCCTTAATATTTGTTTGTTCATAAAGTCTAGGAGAGCGTAAAGTGTTCTGACATTCTCCTGTTTTTAGGTTCCAAAGTTTAATCATCTCGTCTTCACCTGCGCTGGCCAATGTGTTACCGTTGGGACTAAAACACACTGACCTGACACTTTTAGTATGTTCACACAGGAGTTGATGAAGTTGACCTGTTTCAACATCCCAAATTCGGATTGTTGCGTCATCCCCCCCACTTGCTAGTAACTTCCCATCGGGACTAAAAGCTACTGACCATACCCAAGACTTATGACCTTCAAAACTATTAATTAATCTACCATCTTTGACTTGCCAAACTTTGACCGTTTGATCATCACTTGAACTGGCTAATCGCTGACCGTCAGGACTAAAGACAACAGACCAAATTCTTCCTTGATGACCTTTAAAAGTCCGCAAAGATTGAGTCATATCATCTTCAATAGACCAGAGTTTAATAGTTCGATCTTCACTACCAGTTGCTATTAATTTTCCATCAAGACTAAAATTTACTGATAATACCCAGGCCTGATGTTCCTCAAAAGTTTTAAGACAAAATCCTCTCGGAACTGACCAAAGCTTAACAGAATTATCTCCACTACCACTTACCAGCATTTGACTATTAGGACTAAAAGCGATCGACCATACGCGCTTTTGATGTTCTGGGGAAAAAGTGTACTTTTCATCTGTCCTAATATCCCAAAGTTTGATGGTGTTATCGTGACTGGTACTAGCAATCAGTTGACCATTCGCACTAACTGCGACTTGATGCAATAAAACCCAATAATCTTTTTCTTGTAAAATTTTAATTACTTTGCCACTTTCCCCTGACCATAATCTAATCGTTTGATCTCCACTTCCACTTATCAATGTTTTTCCATCGGGACTAAAAGCTACTGAACAGATCCAGTCAGTATGACCATTAATCTGTTGAAGACATTTATGGTTTTTGATAGACCATAATCGGATCGATCGATCTATAGAACCACTCAAAATATATTGACTATCGGTGCTGAAAGTAATCGATGATAATCGATTGCCATATCCCCTAAAACATTGAAGACATTCTCTGGTTTTTACTGACCATAACCGCAGTGTAAAATCTTCACTCCCACTGGCTATATATTGACCGTCCGGACTAAAAGCAATTGACCAAATCCAGCTTTCGTGTCCTGTTAAAGTATCAATATTTTGATATTCTCCTTCTATAATAGACCATATTTTAATGGTTTTATCCCCACTTCCACTGGCTAGAAGTTGACCATCGGAACTAAAGGCAACTTGCCAAACCCAATCTTGGTGTCCTGTAAGAGTATGGAGACATTCTCCCGTGTCAACTGACCATATTTTGATGGTTTTATCAGCGCTCCCACTGGCTAAAAGTTGACCATTTGGATTAAAAGCAACACCACCTACTCGTTCTTGATGTCCTTCAAGGGTGTGGAGACATTCTCCTGTTTCAACTGACCATATTTTAATGGTTTTGTCCTCACTTCCTGTGGCTAAAAACTTACTATCAGCACTAAAAGTAACGGCTCTAATAGGAGCATAATGTTTTTGAGAAGGGTGGGGCAAAGAATGACAATTTATAGATATATCTGTTGTAATAGACCAAATTTTAACAATTCCGTCTTGTCCCCCACTTGCTAGTAACTGTCCCTCGGAATTTAAGGCTACTGACCACACCCAGCTTCCGTGAGCAGGAAAACTTTTGCTTAATTCTAATTTTCCGTCTTGTTTGACTTTCCAGAGGTAAATCATCCCATGACTGTCACCAGTTGCTAAAAGCTCTTCTCTTGGAAAAGAGCGATTAAACTGACTGCAAGAAATTGATAAAATACTGCCACAAGTTTGAGGAAAAATACAGTCAAAAAACTGTGAATAGGAAAAATCTACTTGGTTGAGTCTAATGTTTGAAAAATCGACTTGTCGAATAGGGATATGGGAAAAATCGTAGCCGATTAAATGACCATTTTTCAGTATATTAAGTAAGTTAATAATATTGCCAGCAATGCCGCCAATTTGTCCAGAAGGTTCATTTTTTAATGTCTTTAAACAATCAATTAGTTTGCTTTCTAGATTATTTTCTTGAAAATTATGAATTAAGTTCTTAATTATTGGGTGTAAAATAACATTAACTTGAATCTTTCTTAGATAATCAGGAACAGTGGTTTTAGTCAAGGAATTACTTTTTAATAATTGGAATTTTTGAGTTTTGATTTCTTCGGTTGCTATGGTAATAATTTTTTGAGTGAAATATTCAATCAGTAGAGGATGTATGGTAAAGTAGTCATCTTTTTTATCTAACAGAATTTTGCTAGATAATGATCTGATCCCTTCTTGGATACTTTTACCATCAGGTTCAATGATAATATTATGTTCTAGTTCCGACAAAGAAACTGGATTTCGATTAATCGCTAACTCAAAAATAATCGCTTTTTCTAAATTAGATAGTTGCTGAAAGTAAGAATTTAAAATAGACTCAATTTTTTTTATCAGAAGATTCCCTTTTAACAGAAAATCCGAGAGATTATTATGATGAACTCGTTGAATATGATGAGCGATAGATTTGATGAATAAAGGATTGCCGTGACAGACTTGTTGAATTAAAAATTGCCATTCATCCTCTGAACCATGAAAGGTGTCAATATCTCTCAAAATTTGCCGTCCAGTTTGATAGTCAAGTCCTTGTAACTCTCGGAAATAAGTTGAAGTTTTATTTCCCACTAACGATTCAAGTTCTTGAGGAATTTTTCGACTGGTTATAATTAAACAGCTATTGTGCTTTGACTGACCAATTGCTTGTAAAATTTCGCTATATTCTCGATAGTTTTCATGCTCAATAATCGCATCAATATTATCTAAAAATAATAAACAACGAGATTTAGCTAGTATCTTAATAAATTTTATCAGTTTTATTTTAAATTTATCTTCTGCCTTAAAACTAATATTCTGTGAAATAATATTACTTGTATTTTCCAGAAATTCTAGAGGTAAAGGGGGATTCAAAAAAGACCAATAGATAACACGGGGAAATTCCTCTTGAATTTGCTCAATCAGTTTACAGACAAGAGATGTTTTTCCGATTCCTGCTATTCCGAAAATTCCGATAATTTTACACGGGGGACTATTTTGAAAAAACTTTTGTTTTAATAATTCTAGTTCTTTTTCTCTACCATAAATCTGAGAAATATCAGGAATTAATCCGAAATTATCATAATTTATTTCTGTTTTAACTGATGAGTTTTCAAGATTGGGAAATTTACGCTTATCCCATTCTTCCTCAAATTTCCACAAATTTTCTTCTGTAAATGAACTCCAAAGGTTGAGGGTGAAGTGCCTTTGTCGTGATCCTTGAGGATTCGTGCGATGATCTGTAAGGATTCCCCAATCTTTTAAAACATCAAGAACATTTCTCATCTGAATTGTAGTGAGGGAAATAACTGATGTTTTTTTAGTACCAGCGTTGCAAAAATCTACCAAAACCTTTAATTCTGTTTTGACAATTAGTTTTGGGTGAGGTTTATCATATTTCAACCAGTTATAGATTATTTTATCTGACCAATAAGCTTGATCTACTAATTCACCGTTTACATACGTTAATAATCTTCTTAACAAAAGAGAAAGTTGTTCTTTAACTGTATCACTTGTATTTAGTCTTGGCATAATCTATGAAGATAATTTTTCTCATTATAGCTATATTTTCAATGTTGATTAATATTTTCTAAGGAATCTGGGAAGGATTTGAGGGTTAAAAATTTTTCTGGGATGAGGTGGTCGCCTACTTCTATAGGAATTTTAGTATATTGAGGGCGTGATAAAGAATCGGGTTCAATTAAAACATGGTACATCGTTAATCGGAAATCAGGGTCAAGATTAACTAGGGCAGAAATAGCTCCATCAGAATTTTGAGAAGCATATTTTTTATTTGTTATATCATCAGTTTGTGAAAAACAATCAAAACTACTAGGATGTCTATGCCAAAGTCCAAGAAGTTCTATAGGTTCCTGATAATATCTTCCTATTTTCTTAGATAAATGATTAATATACTCAGTATCATATTCAAAATAACCTGGTTGAAAAATAGGATGTATGCCTGGATCTAATGTTTCGAGAATATACCATATATTAACTGTTTTTATTCCCAAGAAAATTCCACCTGTTTCTGTTTTAGAGCTTTCATAGGTTTCGGCTACAATTGCTAAAAAGGCTCTCTCTGAAAAAATAGTTTGGAGTTTTAAGTAGTTTAACATTTTCATAATTTTGATTTGAAGATAAGAATAGTTTGGCTCTTAAATAAAATAACTTTAAATTCCTGATAAAACTATCATCTTTTTCTTTGAGAAAGACTTTTACTCTGGGTCAAAGTTGGTGAATTTTTCTTCTTATATTCGCTTGCATATTGACGTTTCCAAGTATCTATCTCTTGAGAACTTACATTTTTCCCTTTAGCCTTTTGCCATACTTTTATCGCTTTATTAGACTCCTCATGACTAACCTTTAGATTTCTCATGGTATCTTTTGCTTTATTTCCCTCAATTCCATGATCATTAAGGACTCCAAGCGCACGAGATTCTTTTTTATTCAGTTGAGTTAGTCTGGGTCCTTTTTCTGGAAACAGTGTTACCTCTCCATTTGTATCTTTTGCTCCTGCTCGATAAGTGCGACCATTATCTAAAGTAAATCGGCTTGTTTCCTGTCCTTTAACTTTGGTTGTGCTTCTTGTTGCTTCCCCATTTTTAATTCTTCTAATGTCGTCCTTAATCATCTCTTTATTGCCAACAGTATTCGTTTCGCCTGCATTTTTTAGATCCCGATAAGACGCGGTGTCATAATGTTTTGATTTAGGTTCATCTTTTAAATTACTTAACTTGGCTTTTCCGCCGCGTCCTACTAAAAATTCTTTGTCTTTTTCAGAACTCATAGTTATCCTCCAATTAGTATTATATTAATTTTGAATAGTATAGATATTGTCATCGATTTGGTCTAAATTAATATAAATTTTTTGAACGTTATTTGAAGTATCTTTAACCAAGAAATATAGGTCTTCTTCATAGTCTTCAAAAGGAGAGTTATCAGCTACCATACATTGACAATGAAAATAATCAGCAAACTTTTTAGCGATTGCTATTTCATCCCCAATTTTTCCGATAGATTGTTCGATTAAATCATTTTGAGGATAAAGTGAGAGTAAAATTTTAAAATCTCCTTGTATTGATTCTTTTTCGCAAAGAAGTTGTATATAGTCTGGCATCTCTATTGTTATATCTTGGGTAACACAAATATCTTTTTTAGATAGAGAGAATAGCTGAATACAAGCATCAATAATTTCATTATCAGATAGATTTTTTGAAATAAAAACATTAACAGGAAATAAGTTGTGATTGTGGGACGATTGGTTATTTAAAAAGCCTTTTGAGTTAAACATAATATTCTCCTAATGGTTTTGGGTTGTGTTAATGGAAAAAAAACTTACATAGATTGATGATAAGGATTATCGTCATACATTCCAGCAAAAAAGGGATCTAGAAAATAAGGAACTTTCTGAACAGGAATTGGGGGCTTTCCACGCATAAAGATAATCGCTTCATCGGGACTTAAACGAGTAACTTCATCGGGCATAATTAAAGGACGTGGGGTTTCAGAAACAGTTAATGCTGAAGAACGCCCTCTGGAATTAGATATAGAAAAACCAATAGGATTATTAGAAGCACCTGTGTTTCTTCCTTCATTGGTACTTAATACTCTAATCGTGGTTTTTCCAGCTTTTTTAGAGACATATTCTGAGGTTTTAATATCTTGTATGCCAAAATATTGCTGAATAACTGTATTGCCCAGAAAAGTTTCCCAACCTTTGTTATAAAGTTCTTCAAGTTGAGATAAGTTTTGCAGAATAATCCATAAGGTAACGCCATAACCTCTAAGGTAAGTAACCCCTTGAGAAATTAAGTCCATTTTACCTAAATTGGCGGCTTCATCAAGCATAAATAAGGTGGGATAAGTGGGTTTACCGGGCTTTTTAACCATTGCTCTAATACAAGAGCCAATCCAAACCCTTAATAAACGTGAATACATGGCTATTTCAGCCGCAGGTAAAACAAAGTAAATTGAAATTTTTCCATTTTTTAAATCCCAAATATTAAAACTGCTTTTGGCTAAGGAAGTGACAACAGGACGAGAATCAAGAAACTCAGTATGTTTTTCCATAGCAGAGAAAACACTCATGCGTTCTTCATCCGCCATTCTTTCGATCATCACTGCTGTTCGTGCAATTAATCCATCTGCTTCGGTGGCTGATTCCATTGTTTCTATAATCGTTTCCCACTTATCTGAAGAAGCCATAACAATATTTCTGACTTCTCCTAGATTACGTTTTCCTTTAGGAGAAAAGAAAGCAACAAACATAATAATTCCAGATAAAATAGCTCTGGCTTTGTCATCCCAGTGAGGGTCTTTTTCTTCTCCTGTGCGTAAAACTAATAAATCAGCTAAGATTTTGGCTTCATCGGCAAAATTAGGGTTAGAGGGATCGATTAAATCTAAGGGGTTAAATTGGGCTTTAGAGGCATTAGGACATACATTAAAAGGGTCAAGACAATAAACTTTATGTCCTATATCTTTTCGCGCTCTGGCAGTAATTTCATAGTTTTCTCCTTTGGGATCTGTAACCACAATCGGCCCAGGATAGGTAAGAAGATTCGGCACAACGGTACTGATCCCTTTACCCGAACCAGTTCCAGCAATTGTAATTAAATGTCCTTCAGGATTCCAGCGAATAAATTCTTGATTATTGGATAAAGATTTACCCAAAATTAATCCCACTGAACTATATAAATGAGCATCTTTAATTTCCCTATCTGTTGCCCAGTGAGCATTGCCTTGATCTTCGGGTTGCGCTCCAAATCCTAATGATTTACCTCTTTTTTTGAAACCTTGTAAATTGGGAGCAGAAAATCCTGAAGATCCTGAGAATAATCCATTAAATAACATAAAAGGTAACTGAATAATTGCTGCTAAAATTTGGAAAGTAATTTTTAGAGTAATTGTGATTAGTTGAACAGTGAGATTAAGAAATAAACTAATAAGGCTCATGATGGTGGTTAAGAAAATTCAAAGGTTTACCAAGAAAATAATGATCGTATAAGTAATAAAACTCCCGATTAGATTATTTACCACGTCCAGAAGAACGCTCATTTTCTTTTCCACGAATTTCTTCAGCTTTTCTTCTTGCTTGATTAGCTTTATTTTCTTTATCAGTTCCTTCCTCCATGGCTTTTCGATACTTAGAAGTATATTTAACGGATTCTGATGTCATTTGACCATGTTGTTGAGCTTTCTTATCATAAGCTTCAGCTTTTTTGAAGGATTCATTAGCTTGCTTTTCATATTTTTGAGCTTGTTTTTCATAATAGTCTGCATCTCGTTTGAAAACCATAGTTTCCTCTTTAATTGAATTGACAATAAGGTTTGAATCTACTAAAATTCGCTAAAATCGCTGACAATATTTAATTTTATTTACCAGAATTTCAGCCAATTATTTGATTTTTGATTTGGTTCAGGATTGATCGGCTCGGTTTCTTGCGGTTTGGTTGTTGTTTCTAAACGAATTTGTCCACCACTTTCTGTTAATTCTTGAGCAATAGTACTAAAGGTTTCAGTCAATTGGTTTAAATCCGTAAAGAAACTTAGATCATCTCGTGAAGAAATTTGTCTTAAAAATTCTTGATCAGCACCACCAAATCCAATGGCAATAATTTCTATCTCCATTTTATGACAAAGTTTAGCTGCTTTAATAGCTTGTTGCTGATTTGCCCAAACTCCGTCGGTCAAAATAATACCATATTTTAAATCTTTAGCCTTTCGTAAAATCCGACATATTTCATCAAAAGGATGAGCAGAATTGCCATAACCTGTGCGTCCTATGGATAAATTTTGAATACCATGATTAATTTTTCTGATATTTTGAGAACTATTAACAGTTGTTAAAGTTTTATCAGAAAATTCAATAATTCCAATAGATGTTGTAGTTAAATCACATTGAGTAACAAAACTTTTTGCCGCTTCAATTGCTTCATTTAGAGGCCTACCATTCATACTACCAGAAAGGTCAAACGCCATGTAAATATTCAAATGTTCTCGCACAACTGTTTCTTGAGGAGATTTAGTAAATCGATCATCTGGAACATCTAAGGGGACTGGTTCAATGGTTAAAGTCAAGGGTTTTTGGGTACTCCTTTCAACCGCAGAAACTTCAACAACACCACTCAAATTATAGGAATAAGTGATGTCAATAATTGCTAATCGCGACTTGACCATCGGAATGTCAGTAAAGACGTAATTTCCAAGATAAACACAACTCATAGGATCTAAGGTTTCCCCTTGTGTCATAAAGACTTCTAGTTTATTTTCTTCTCCTTTTTTGACTCGAAATTGATAGGGACGGGTTTGTTGGGAGGGAATCGGTTGATTTTTGGAAATAATAATACTATTAATATATTTATCTCCATTTTCACTAACAGCAATCATTCCTAAACTATGACTAATAACATCACTCGATTTTTTCACTCCTCCTAAGAGTAAAGTTTCAGTAGATTGAGTTTTTCCTGACAAAAATAATTGAGAATTTTTTTGTTGTTTTGCTTCTATATCTATTGCGGCTTGAATCGCTGCCCCTAATGCGACGGCTTCATCGGGATTCACTCCACTTAGAGGTGGTTTACCTGACATTTCTTCTACATATTCACGCACCATTGGCATTCTCGTAGAACCCCCCACTAAGACTGCTCCCTCAATATCTTTCCATGTTAAATTAGCTTCATCAAGGACAATATTTACTAACATTTGTGTTCTTTCGATTAAGTCTTTTGTTAATTGCTCAAATTGTTGACGGGTAATTTCATAACTAGCTTGATGTCCTCCGCCTTTAACCGATACTTTAACCGCTTGTTTTGTTGACAAGCTAATTTTAGTTTTTTCTGCTAAAATCATTAATTCATTAAAGTCTTCTCCCATTAATTCCACGCCAAAATCTTCTTCAAATTGGGTAGCGAGAAATTGTAAAATGCGATCATCCCAATCTTTTCCGCCTAAAATATGATCTCCGTCTGTAGCAATGACTCGAAGTTCATCTCCTGTAACTTCTACTAGAGAAACGTCAAATGTTCCACCTCCAAGGTCATAAACCAAAATTTTTGAATTATTTTGATTAGGGCGAACTCCATAAGCGATCGCAGCAGCGGTAGGTTCATTAATAATTCTAAGAATATTAAAGCCAGCTTTTTTCCCTGCTTCAATGGTAGCTTCACGCTGCATATTATTAAAATAAGCAGGAACAGTAATCACAGCATCGGTGACAGATTGACCTAAAAAATCTTCGGCACAGTGTTTAAGATAGGAGAGAACCATTGAAGATAGATCAATGGGGGTATATTCTTGATTATTCTCTAAATAAAGGGCGTGGGGATTGCCCATATCTCGCTTAAAAAAGGCATAAACTTGTTCATCTCCTAATGCTTGTTTTTCTTTGGCATCATCGCCAACAAGGGGCGGATTACTACCTAAATCAATAACGGAGGGAGTAATTCTTTTTCCTTGGTTATTAGGAATGACTTCCGGTTTGCCATCTTTAATATAAGCGACAACTGAAAAGGTAGTTCCGAGGTCAATACCAACAAAATTGTTCATGATTTTATTATTTTAGTTGTCAGGGTGAATACTTTATAAAAAGTGAGGAGAATGGAAAATAAATTATTCTCCATTCAGAAGGCAAAGGGGGAAAAAATTAGCTATAGACCAAACTAGAGTTGCGGGCTTTCATTGCTTCTTTTTCTTCTTGGGTTACACCCCCTTCTGTTTTAATAGTGACAGTAGCATCTCGACCTGTTGATAGTTCTTTAGCATACATCTCAAGCATTCCTTGTTCATTTAATTTAAAAGTGACATCAATAGGAGTACCTTGAGGTAAACCACTAGGAAGGCTTATTTCTGCTTGCCCAATTTCTGTACTCAGGTGTAATTCATAATATTGATCAGTTGAAGAATTTTGTGCAATTAACAGTTCAACACTTGTTTGATTCGCTGATCCTGTACCAAAACGTTGAGTAACATCTGCTGGAACAGGATCATTTTTCTTAATCAAATTAACCAATTTTTCTTCATTTTTTACACGTGCTTTAATGCCAAAACTACAACTTGTCACATTAATAATTTTGGTTTCGGTTGCTTTTTGAACTTCACCTAATGTTAAACCATTATTTTCGGCAACTTCTTGTTCAGCTTTCTGCTTAGTTTTTTCTGGTACATCTTCAAGTTTAACGTCTTCTGGTTTGAGCCCAAGGTCCTTAGATATGGTGATAAGAATTTCTTGATCCAGCATTAATTTATGACCATAGATAGCGGCACCTTTAGCAACGGATTCATCGGGTTCACAAAACTTAGGTTCTTTGCCAAATTCTTCTTGAATACGACGAGCAACTTGAGGCATCTTAGTAGAACCTCCTACCATTAAGATTTGGTCAAAGTCTTCAACTCCTCGCTTTTTCGCTTCAGCAATAGCGATTTTAGTCAACTCAATCGTTCTTTCTAATAAACTGTTCGTTAATTCATCAAAAGTTTCACGAGTCAGTTCAATTTTTTTTCGTTGCATATTGTGCATAACAGGAATAGAAGTTTCCCCTTTTTGTGTTAGGGTTTTTTTTGCGTCTTCAGCCCGAACATATAATTCTTGTAAAGTTTCAGAGGACTCTAAAGGATCCTCACTAGATCCTGTTTCTTCTTGCCATTGTTGAGCCAAATAAGTCACAATGGTTTCATCCCAATTTTTTCCACCTAAATCATGATCTCCTTCGGTACAAACAACAGTTATATTACCACCCTCAATCTTGATTACAGTAATGTCAAAAGTTCCCCCTCCTAAGTCATAAACTAAAACCGTCTGGTCTGCTTCTTCATTGACTCCATAACAGATAGCTGCTGCTGTAGGTTCATTAATAATACTACGCACATTTAAACCAGCTGTTTCCCCTGCCAATTGAGTCGCCTCTCGTTCACGAATACCAAAATAAGCAGGGCAAGTAATCACCACATCTTTGATTTGATAACTGGTTTGTTGTTCAGCATCTTTTACTAATTTACGGAGAATATAAGAAGAAATTTCTTCGGGGCGATAAGATTCTCCTTCGTGTTCAAAAGAAAACCCCTCTTTACCCATGAAGCGTTTAACCATATCTACAGTATTATCTGGCTCAAGCATACTGCTATTTTTCGCTTCCTTACCAACAATTCTTTCCTCACCATTAAATTGCACGACTGAGGGAGTGGTTCGGTCTCCTTCCATATTAGCAACTACATTAGGACGACCATACTCATCAACATAAGCGATACAGGAATAGGTGGTTCCTAAGTCAATACCAAAAATAGGGGTAATTTTAGACATTTTCTTGGTCTCCTTGACGTTTTTTTGAACGGGTTTATTTTGATTCAGTTGATTAGCATCAGGCTCTGCTTCAACTTGAGGGTTATTGAGTTGAAAATTTTGCTGAAAATAATCAGCTTCAATTTGCCTTGAATTTGGATTTTCCATTACTTCCTTAATTTCAGGAAGCATTTGTAAGTAGGTGTTATATTCCATCCGATATTTAGGATGTTTGCTTTTTTTAGTCCACTCAGTTTGTTTCAGAGTAAAAATTTCTTGAAATACTGATTCAGACCAAGGTTGATTCGGGTCAATTTCCAGAAGTAAGAAGAAATTCGGACGGGAGGAATCAATCATAAGAAAATAAGTGAATGAGGTAAGAAAAAATTTTTTGGTTTTTATTGATTGGATACATAACGATAGACACTAACGGTTTCTGGACGAACAATTCGCTCTTGATACTGTAACCCCATCCGCAGATGCTCTACAATTTGTTTATCGAGAGTAGAGTCATCAGTATTAATAATTTTTTGCGCTTTTTGTTTACTACGGTCATAAGTTTCACTGTCATTTTGATAGAATTTAAACCCGTAACGGCTAACTATTTCTTCAATTTCTTCAGTGAAGCTTTTTAACTCGGATGCTATGGAATTGGCAGAATTAGATTCAGATAAATTACCATATTTCTTAGTCAGTAATTGGAGATGATCGTAAATGCTAGTAATGTCCATAATTAAGGGTCGTAAAATTTTAAATACTATATCTTCTCGATAATCTTGCAACTCTTTATGAAGGGCATTAATGGTACGTTCTTTGCTCTCATCGTATTTAACTTTGACTTCAAAATCTTTTTGTAATTGAGCAATAGCTTGATGAATGTTATCAATTATTGGCTGAATTAAGTTGAAGTTATTAGGGGTTTCTTCTTGAATATTCTGCTCAATATTAGGCACATTATGGGGCATAGATTTAAGTTTTTCTGGATTGAGGGGAGATTTTTCTAATTCAGGATGAGGTAATTTATCCTCTTCTAAATTAAAAATATCAGAGGCAGAATTTTGCTCTAGCATTGGGTTTTTGTCATCTGTGATTTGTTGTGAATTAGTCATTTGAGAATTACCTCCTTGGTAAGTTTTAGTAAATTTTAACTAGCGGATAACTTGAGAGCTTTCAATTTTCCAACTCCCATCAACTAATTTCAAGTTATAAAGAACAGTTATTTTTCCTGTTTTGCTATTTTGAGGGTCAACTCTATCATTGATATAGAGAGTTTGTTGCTCAGTTACACTAACTTGAATACTAGCTTGATTACCATTGATAACGAATTTTTCAACGTTATCAATTGTTTGCTGTCCGTATTTATATTGACTATTTTTCTTCTGTAAATAGTCGATAGAACCGTTATAACCAGCTGTTTTTTGATACTGTTCACCCGTTGTAATTTTCTGAGCAATTTGACGGTCATAAGGGGGAGCAAACATTGTTCTTTTCGCTTGTAACCATTTGTTAATAAGATTGACAGCATCTTGTTGTGAAAGGGTTGCTGTTGAAGAAGAATCAGTAAATATTTGTTCTGCAATGTTTTGGTCAGAAACAAGAGCCACAGGGGAATTATTAGGTGAATATGAGGTAGGAACAACTTCTGATAATTCATTTCCTTGCAATTTGAAAGTTTTAGTGACTTTTAGACTGGGACAACAAGCTGCATCGCCAGGCCCATTAGTAATAAGTGTCAGTTTAATCTGATTATTTTTTATTTCTACATTTTCAATTATTGTCCGATCTCCTAAGTAAAAATTAGATGTTTGTGTAGGGATGTTATTTTGATTAAGGATGACAAGAAATGACTTAAATATTCCACTCCCACCACCATTTTCTGCTAAGATCACCACCCCATCTTCTGAGCTATCATTATTAATATCTCCGAAGTATATTTGCTCGATTTCAACTGATTGACCCGTAGCACTATTTGGTGATTGTTGAAAAAATTTACCGTCAGTTAATGGGTAGGCTGTGTTATACAAGGTATAAGTCATGTTTTTTAGTTTTTCTTCAGTTAAAGTTTTGTCACTTATTTGAGATTGAGGATTACTTTTTTTAATTTCTGAAGATTGAGAAGAATTAGAGGGTTGAAGCGTTTTAACAGTCCAACGAATAATGGAATAACCACCGAACAGCACACCAGCCATAATGGTTGCGATAAACACAGGTAAACCATAATTAATCCACGTTGTTGAACGCAAAAACTGCCAAATAAATGAGGCTTTATGGGGTAAAGTATTGGTTTGTTCCATAAGCCATACCATTGGTTCTAAAACTCGGACACCATCAAAAGAATTGGAAGAATTACTACTGCCAATTGTCTGATCTCTAAAACCAATATTTGAACAAGAGAAAAATCGAACGTTAGAAAAATTCAATTCTATATTACGAACAAGATTCCCTGCTCCATTATCTTCTAGGAAATTTTTGATTAAAATATTCATCGCATCCTGCTCATTTGTTATGTCAGAATGGCTCGCCATATATTCACGAGCTTTATAAACTCCAATTTGTTGTTCAAGGTCGGCACAATCCACTTTAGTAACAATAATGGCAACAGGTTGAGTAAATTTTTTTCCTTTTCTTTTCTTTTTATTCTTTTCAAATAAAAATAACATTCTTTCATAAGCGGCATCTAAGTCTTGGTTGGGTAAATCCTGAATATCAGCATTGTTTGAAAGTGCGTCTTGGTATCTTTGTCTAACTTGCTTAATCGAAAAAGGATCAATGACAAAAAAAGCTCCATCTACATACTTGAAGTATTTTTGTAACTCTGCTTGTTCATCAGTATCTATATATTCTCCTGCTAAATCGTAGAAATACAAAAGATTAGGGACAGCTTGATTAGTCTTTTTGACTTCTAAATTTAACCCTTTGGCACTATCACCCGCCGCAGAAGTTTTGAGTAAACGTTGACCATTTTTTAGGGAATTAATATTGTCTTCATACTTTCGAGCGTGTAAAGAATTAGGTATGCTGACATCTAAACTATGAGCAGGAGAATATTCTTCTGTAAATTGTTTGATTGCCATAAACATATAATGGCTTTTACCAGAGTTAGGAAGTCCGACAACTGGAATATGAGCGTTGATTCCCCCAATCCCATCTAAGGGGTGTTTACATTCTGGATTAGGACAAACTTTTGTCAATAACTTATCTCGTCCAAGATAGGTAAGAGTTGGTAAAGATTTGCTACAAACTCTAGAATTATTAGTATTAGGTAAATCTCCTTTACAAGTATGATTAAAAACCCCATAAACACTCGGCCAAAGTCGAGTATGTTCTGTTGAACAATCTGGACAAATGTAGGTGGGAATTTTCATCGGTTCATGGCATTCTGGACATCTGTAGTAAGTTTTATAAAAGCTACTATATAGGTAGTTTCCTACGGTCAAAAACAACATTAAAAAGCTCGTAATCATTGTGCCGATGACACAGAAAATAAATTGTATTCCTAAAAATAGGGCAACAATGACAGAAGCTGCTACAAAATGAAAAAACCATCCAATCATTAAACCGAGTGCTGGTCCGTAAAATCCCATTATTGCCCAAACTTTTTGCCAAATATTACCAGACCATGAAAAATGTCCATTAGAAAATCTATTTTTCGCAATTTCTAGCCATTTTCCTGCATCGTCTTTTGTACTTTGCCATACATTCATACTAACAAATCGCATGACATACCAAGCTGCACCATAGATATACATTAATTTGGCTTTTTGTGCTTTAAAGAATTTAATTGATTTTTCTTTATCCAGATAAGACTTAGTTTTAGTTACTTGAAGCCCTTCGTAAAAAACCTGAATAAAGTTCTTAATACCAACACCAATACCAGCAATAGATGTAACTGTTGCACATAATATGATGACAATTATAGTTAACCATGAGATTATGGTTAGAGTTGGTATAACTATATGAATAATAAAAAGATATAGAAGCCATAAAACAAAACCAGTACCTATTAAATAAAGCAAAACTTGCATATATTTTCCTCCTTAATAAACAAAATGATCGGTAAGTTAATCAACTAAAGAAATTAGAAATTTTTCCCATAATATTGGAGCGTGTATTCTCAAAAATAGGTTGGATAATAGGATACCAACTTTTTCTTTTAATTTTGCTTTCAAACTCTTTTTTGACCTTCCCAAAGCCTTTATTTTTAAATACTTCTTCAAGGGCATTGGGTAAGTTAATAAAAAATTCTGGCACAAAATAACCGAGTTTTTCTGCTAAATGGGAAGAAACGTTAAACCATAAATCCATAATCAAAACTATGTCATTAACTCTTTGTTCTTCCACTAAGCAGTGGCAAAAATTCGACCAGTATATATCCCAAAATAAATCACGATGTCGAATAACATAAGCAATTTGAACGACTTTAAAGTGTTCTTCTGTCAGTTTTTCAGGGGTTTTTTGAGCAAAGAATTTTTCTAATAGTTTTTCAACTTCTTCCTCATATTTTTCTGGTGGTAAAGTTTGATAACGTTGGTTTGAAGCTTCAATGTTCATTTCGGAAATACGATTATGGTACATATCTAATGACCCCTGTAAAATAAGTGTTTGTTCTTGAGAAATGGATAAGTTAGGATTTGCTAAAACTCTGGTGTAAATATTAGCAAGTGATTCTGTGGGGGTGTTAAGTTGAAGAGTGGAAAGTAAATCTTGAATTAACTGATTATAAATATCAATTTCAAAAATACTTTCAGACTTATCTTTTTGCAATAAAGTTTCAGCTAATTCTTGTCGCTCAAACTGTGGTTGTGTCCAGATAAATTCTAGAGCTTCTTTTACTATTGATTTATGGGATTTTTGAGCCAGATAATCTAACCATAAATAAATAACATCAATGGCTTGTGAGGTGGAATGAGATTGTAAAATATCTCTTTGTAATTCATAGTTATGTAAGTCTGGAATGAGCGAAGAAGATTTTTGCCAGTAAGTCCAAAAATACTTAGGTCTTTGGTCAAAAGAAAATGGTTGAAGAAGCGCATAGTAAATCCATTCAAAGACGGGAGAATTAGGATATTTTTGTTTGTAGAGTAAAGCGTTATCAAGAATAAAGTCTTTCGAGAGTTTAGCATTTTCTAGAAAAACTTTAATCCAAGTTGATGCACTCACAGGAATTCTTAATCTTTTTGATAGCTCTTGCTCTGGAATGGCTGAGAATGTTTTTGCTAAGATGATACTCAAATTCTGCTGATTACTAGAAGACAAGGTTAATTCTTTGCCAATCTGTTTCCAGAAAATCAATAATTGTTCCGAGTCATTACTTCTTAATTGCTGAGTAAATTGTTGAATAAAATCTAAAGAATTAAGATGTTCTTTAAGTAATGCAGGTGAATAAAGAGACTCTAGAGCAGTCCATAAAGTCATAGATTTTTGTTCTTGTTTGTTAAGAACTAATGAAACAAAAATAAAGATAGCTTTATCAGCTTGATTAAGAAAATAACTATCTATCTTTTTGAGCATTTTTAAAGCATTAATATAAGAGGTAAGCAAATCACTCTGTTCTTGATTAATGAGTGCCTTTCCTAATAAATAAGATGCCCAAGATAAATCTTCTAAATCCTGTTGTACATATTGACTATGTGAGTTTTTTTGACTTTGCTCTTGGATGATAACTTGTGCAGATTCAATCACTTTAGCAAAAGGCAAAGCGTCTATCTCTCCCTTAATGGCTCTTTGAAAATTGATATAATAATCTAAATGTTTACTCAAGTATTTAGAATCAGAACTATAGCGATCTAACCATTCGTAAAACTCTAAAATCTGACTCTCATACTTTTGCTCATCTAAGTTTTCTAATAGATAAATCGCCAAATCCGATTCGGGAACATCACTAACTTTTTGTTGGGGAACATTAAGAATAAAGTAAGAGTAATATTCATCATTGCTACAACGAAAGTTAGAATTTTCGGTCGTTCCTGTAATCATAAAAGGAGCCGTATAAGGATCATGGTGGTAGGTGGCAAAAGTTAGATAGTTGACATAACGAGGATGTAAAATAGTGCTGAGACTAGCAATCCAATAAGTAATCGCTTCATTATCATCAATAATAATAATTTTTCGTTTTGATTGTTCATAGTCAATCACGGCACAAATCAACTTATAAAACCATTCTTGTCGTTTTTTATCTTTTAAAAATGTCCAAACTGAATCAAAATTAAACGTGATTTCGTGGTTAAATTCATTTAAAGTTGGTAAAGCAGTTTGTGAGGATTTATCTTGTTTAACCCAGAAGGGACTTTTCCACGAAAAAATGCTAGGAATAGTAGAGATTTCTGTAACTGTACCCACCAAACTATGAGCAAAGAAATTTCCATCTCTGCCAAATTCATCTTGTCCGCTAGATTGACTACAAACTAAAAAAGCATCTTCTTCATTAACAAAATAACGTAAAGCAATGGGATGAGTATTGATTGCTTTGACATCAACACCTGATGGGATAGAGTATCCAATCAATCGGTTTAAAATTTGACGTTTTTCACTCTCAAAATTAGGAGATTCAGCCTTAATTTGATAGCCAGTCCTAGTTTCTGTTCGACAAGATGTATAGTATTGTTGTTGGATAACCATTGTTTTACTTCCGTCCTTGTATAAATTGAAATTGAGAAAAAAGCCATAAAAGGGGATCTTCAATTCTTAAAGGAGACAACCCTTCAATCTTTCCATTGATAGGATTTTTCCCTAAAGGAGACATGGCAAAATAACGATAACAATTAAAATAGGTTTTAACTTTGTTATCAAATGCAGAACCCATCCATTCTTCAAGATAAGTGCAAATTTCTGTATGGACTGATTCCACATCAGGTAAGTTTAAATAACCAAAATGTTCTCCTGAATGATGTAAAACTGAATCCGCTTCAATAAAGGGAAATAAAGCATCACTTTTAGATAGGGTAAAGGCAATCGGTTTCTCAATTTTTTTACCAGCTTTAATTTTCAATTTTTGTTCATGTAATTCATAAAGACGTTCAACAATTCGATTGGGGTCTGCGCTTTCTAATCTATCAGGTAAATCCTCTTTTACTAACTGTCTTACTGTTTCAATTTGCAGAGGATCTAAGATGAATATAATCCCATCCGCTTCACAAAGATAACGTGCCTCAGAAGACATAATATCTATATCTTCCATATCTTCACCTGCTGTATCAAATAAAACAAGATTAACAGCTTTACGTTGACCGTTATTGTCAAAAGTTACACGAAGAATCATTGGTGTTTTCGCACGGGAGTCAACAGTGCTACTGACAGTCGCTTGTAAAATTTCTTCCCTAACAAAAATTGGTTTACGGAAAATTTCTTCATAAATTGTGCGACTTTTGTCATCAGTGAACATTACTCCTGCCTTAAAATTTTTGCCAATTTCATTTTGTAAACGATTAACTAAAACTGAAATATAGGTGCTTTTGCTACTACTTCGTCCTCCCATAATAGCAATCATTTTTTCCTCTATTTCTCCTGACAGATACTTTAAGTTATAGTGACATTTTGGACATACTTTTATAGAAGTTTCTTTGTTACAATTAGGACATTTTTCTAACTGATTTGATTTTCCGAACAAACGACCTAATCCTTTTTTTGTGGGTGTAAAGACTAAACCTTCTATAGTAGGGCTAAGAAGCCCTTGAGCTTGGGCTAAAATGACATCTTCACGTTTTCCTGAGCAACGAGTATAACTACATCGATATTCAAGTTGAGAGACTTCTGTTTTTTCAAAGCAAAAAGGACAAAGAATTTTAGACATTTAAAACATCTCCAATTTATCAATTTCTGGTTTGTTAACACGAACATAACCGCCTTTGGATTCATAAAGGCTATCGTTGGCTAAAAATAAAGATCCGTAACAACGATTTTGTTCTTTTAGTTCATAAGTAAAAGTTGTTTTGTCCTCCTGAAGTATTGTTGATGAAATGGTTAAAGCTGTTTCTCCATCTGTTTTTTTAATTGGCTTCCCTCCTTGTTTATAAACTAAAACTAAGTCTGGCATTTGCCCTTTGCCATTGATATTAATGATCAGCAAAAGTTTTCCTTTAAATAACCCAAATCCCTTTTTTTCCCTAGAGATTTCGTAATTAATCTTCATTAAAGTTGATAGGCTAATTCGCACCCGTGCTGATTCATTTAAGCCTGAAGCAATCAAGGTTTGTCCTGCTTTATTAAAGACAGCATAAACCACGATAAAATAATCTCTATTAGTAATACTGGTTAGGGGATAATAACCTTTTAGATTGTATTGATTTTTTGTAACTTTAATGTGGGTTGCATTTGAGTCTTTATGACTTGAAGGAAATTGGCGCTCGCCATGAGAAAGAATAATTTCTTGACAATTTTCTGGCCAATTCCAACGAACTTGAATTTCATTTGTCTGTTTTTGACATTTCAAATTGCTAACATCATCAACATTGACATACTCTCTGGTTTTGCCAAGATAAGCATTTTTTTGAAATAAAAGAATTGGGGTAAAGTAAAAAATTCCTTTCTTTTCAATTGTTATAGTTACAGATGTATTTGTTTCCTGTAAGACTTTGCCATATTCTGATAAAGAGCCTTGAGGTAATAAATGTGTTTTCCCGAAATCGGGAAAAGAATCGCTTTGTAAGACTGCTCCTTCTCCTTTTGTGGGTAATTGCCAAGATAGTTTCAGTTGGTAATAAGGGTCAGTTTTAATCACCTCAATGGTTAAATCTTCTAGGGGAGAAGGGGGTTTTTCGGGAATAACATCAATAGTAATTCCTTGGCTTTTAATAAGACTTCCATCATAATTTTTAAATAAACTATAAATTAGGTAATAATACTTCTTACCATTTTCTAAATTTTTATCAATAACGTTGCTGATATTGATAACTTCAACTCGTTCACCCTGATTAGAAGTATTGAACGGTTTAGTAGATCGATAAATCTGAATTTCAGTAACATTTTGAGGATGTGTCCAAGTTAAATTAACTTGCGTATCCATTGCTTGAGCAACCAGATTAGAAACTTCACTGGTTAACAGTATTGGTTGCTCTAATTGGGCAGAATTAACAGCAAGAACCCCTTCTCTATTAGTATAGATAGCATAATAAACTGGTTTACCACTTTCTACCGTGTTGTCATCATAACTTGTACTAAAAATAGTATCTAATTGTTCTCCATCTTTACTAGAAATAGGTTGGGAGTGATATTTTCTAATAATGGTATAACCAACTTTCTTAGAAGGGCTTGCTTGCCAAGATAAATTGATGATTTTATGGCTCTTGTTTGCAGAAAGTTGACTAGCAGGAAGCGGTGGGGTTTTGGCTAATGCGTCTTTGGCGGCTTGACAATCTTTACAAATCGAAAGAACCTTTTGATAGAGGTCAATTGGATCTTCCCCTTGAGTTTCCAGTTGACGCACTTTTTCTAATTCTGATTCAGCTTTGTGAATTTCTGCTTCAATTTTACTTTCTTCTCTGTTTAAATCAAGAGAAGCAAATTCAAGCTTTAGCTGTTGTAAAATACGACGTGCTTCGTAATAAAGACGTTCGTTAATAGCATGATTGAGTTGTTGTTGACAATTAATTAGGTTCTGTTTTTTCTGTTCTGCTTCACTTTTTAATTGGCTAATTTGTTTACTTAAATCATCGTTAAGAGTCTGAGAGATCAATGGACTTGACCATGCTTGTTGGGTTAAATTAAGATGGTTAACTGCGTCTTCATAAAATTTTTGATGAATTAACTTTTGACTCTCCACTAAATAACGACGCACGATTGACTCATTCCCAATGGGAAAAGAACACTTAGAACAAGCCCGATCTTCAATACTAGAAATGAGTCCACAACTAGGGCATTTTATTTTTAAAGAACTTCCACAATTTGAGCAAAAATCTTGATCCCGCTCATTAATGGTTTGGCATTGAGGACAAGCGATTTTCTGTTTGACCGCTTCAACTCCTGCCATTTCTACGGCAATTTTTTTATTTCGTCCATAGGTTATGATATGCTTTTTTGCTTTTTCAACATCTATCCCTCTAGAAAAGGCTAATTCTAGTAAATAAGTAAACTGTTTTCCATAAATGATTTTTTCATGAAGCGTAATGTTATCAATTGCCTCTTCTAAAGATTGAAAAACTTGTAAACTTAGAGAAAAGTCATAAATTTTTCTTTTTTCATCATCCTTAAAAAAGGTTTTAGCGTGTCCGGCAAGTTCCATAATAGCACTTGCTTCAGCTGTTGATTGACCTGTTTTCTTGATTTCTTCATATCGGTTGCTTGCTGCTGCACACAATTCATCAGTTCTAGTGGTTTTGGGGAGTCCTAGAAAATTGTACAAATCTTGTTGATTTAAACTTTTTAAATTATTTTCAATTTGACCAATTTTTGTTTTATCTGTGTCATTGATCTTAATATTTTCGGAGTTATTTGCTTCTTCTTTAGTCTTAATTTCAATCCCTAAATTACTGATTTGACGGCGAATCTCTGATTCTGAGAACACGCTGGAAAACTTAGTAATCAAATTTTTTACCTCAGATTCTAAAATATAGCCTTTAGCGACTATACCCTTTAAATCTCCCTCAAACTGTTGCTTGAAGATTTGAGCTTGTTTTGACTGACTTTCAAGAGCTTGCTTTCTTTCTTGTTCACGACTTTCAGAATCCTTCATTATCTGCTCAATCAACTTAACCATTTGCAGATAGCCAGTATATTCAACTTTATATTTAGGATGTTTTGTTTTTTTAGTCCATTCTCCTTGTTTAATTTTAAGAATTTTGCTAAATTCTCCATCTGACCAAGGCTGACTTGGATCTATCTCTAATAATTCGTAAAAGTTCGGACGTGATACTTCAGACATGAAAATTTATGATGGGGTTAGGTTTCTAGCTGATCATGGAAGTCCACTTCATAAAAGATTGGACTAGATATAGCAGTTTTCATCAGAATAAGGTATGGCTAAGGAGCTTAAACCCTTTGTTGGCAAAACTTGTCGATACCTCAGTGGCATGAAAAGCACTATAAGATGTTAAGTTTCTGAATTGTCCCTATCATAAATTGGGGACTTTCCCCGATGCAAATTTTTTTTGAAAAGCTGTAAGTCTTTGTGGGATAAGGCATTGCGTCGCTAAGACTCTAGTTCGACTTCGGGACACTTAAGGATATAGCCAATTTTCAGGATAATTTACCTTAAGTTCCCAAAATCTAGTATTTATCGGAAACCTATTCAGCTAGACTTCACACTGCAAACGCTTCCTTTTGTTTATGAAAAATCTGGTCAGCGTTGTGGTACTGATGCTTAATCATCCACTGCTCCAGTTCAATGAGATACCATTGACCGGCAAATGTTCCATATTTTAAGCAAACTTTTTCATTATCGTGTAGAGTGTGCTTAAATCCAAAACGTTCTTTATACAGTGCTTCAATTGTTTCGTCCCCTTTCGGATAAGTCGTGTAGGAAATTTCAGTGTGAGCAATATCATGTTTGTAAGTCAAGATAGCTCGAATCAATTGCTGATAAACAAGATAACTTGTTCCTATTTTGCCAGTTCCCTTTTCATCATATAGAGAGAGACTTTCTCCGATGCTTGTTACATTTTTGGGTAACATCAAATGCTTTCCTGTGTGTTTTCCTTCACAAAATGTTGCCAGTTGACAAGGCAAATAGTAGCCATATTCAGGCAGAGAATAGGTATAACGTGCAACACCGATTACCTGAGAGGGATTCTGTTCAGGATAGGCTAGAAAAATAACCGATTGGTGAGTAAATAAATCGTCGATTTCTTTGCGATAATTTTGTGACTCAGGATAGCGATTCTTGAGAAATAAGAAATAGGATTCAATTTCTGCCGGTGTTTCCGCTTCCTTGACCAGATAACCTTTGACCTTTGGCACATCAAAAGAAAGTAAGGCTCTTTTGCTAAGAATCCAGCAGTTGCCAATGTTATTTAACACAATAAATCCAGCACAAGAAAACAGAATCTTCACATATTGCTCAATATGAGGGGTTTGGGATATATCATAGACAAAGAGAAGACCGTTATCCTGTAACATTCTTCGGACAGTCCTTAAAGTGAATAGGGGATCTTTTTGGGTGTAATTTGTGGTCTTTAGCGTTGCAAATGTTTGTGCCGTTGAATCCTTTTCCTCGTTTGGTTTTAAATTAAGCCAACAAGAAAGTTGCTCATAGTGACGCTCTCGTATTTGACCGCTAAATAAGTGATTGACATCAACTCCATCCGATGACAGTAGCCGCACCGATGTAGATGATAATGAGATAAACTGTTTACCATTGGTTTGGTTGATTATTTGAGAAATAGCCATTTTGCTACCCTTAGGAAGAGGACAACGAGCAATGAGGCTCTCTTCATTGGGAGTAAAGCGATAGAAATCCTTAGATTTCTACGGAGAAGCAAGCAAAACGATGATTTTTGGGCGCAAAAAGCAAAAGAAGCTGGAATTAGAAAGAATTAGAAAGCTTCAATGGCTTCCTATACCTATAATTGAGCAAATAGCTGATATGTGCTTAGTCAGATTAGAGAAAATTTTTTCAAAAAATGAGAATTTCTGGGGATAATTGATCAACAATAGAGAAATAAACTTATGTAGATTGAATAGAGAGCAATGAAGTTAAAACTCTCCGTAGCGGGACTTGAGCAAGTCAAAACCCGATGGGCGCAAAAACAAAAAGAAGGCTGGACTAGAAAATACTTATGCACCGAGGCTAGTCAATTTGCCAAACCCGATGGGAATTGGGAGGAAATTTCAAATGACCCAGCCCACACTTATTACTCTTATTACGCCGACAACTGCTCACCGGAGACTTTAGATCATTTTTTGAGGGGTAAAAACATTCAATCGGAAGGTTTTTTTGCCTTTTGTCGAGCTTTGAACATCGACCCTTCAAAAGTCGCAGATCTAGATAATCTTTTGCAAAAACTGACTCAAGATATCGAGCCTATCTGGGTGGGGCGAGAGTCTCTTCAAAGTGATTTACTGGAAAAACTAAGAGGCGATTGTCGCATTGTCGTAATTACGGGAATAACAGGTATTGGGAAAACTGCCCTCGCCTACAAATTGGCCTTAGCTTTGTGTCAAGAAGGGTTTCCTCCTGAACTGCCTATTGATTTTGATGGGTTTAATCAACGGGAGGATCAACAGTCGCAATCAGAAGCACAAAACTTTATCAGCACAGCTATTGATTTACTCAATCGTGGCGATGAGCCTGTTACGGCAAAACAAGCAAAAAACCCAGAACAATTATTAACTCAACTGGTTAATCATCTGAGCAATAATCGTCGATTAATTTGGTTTGATTCAATGGAAAATCTTTTACAAGGAGAAAAACAAGATGGCAGTAATCGCTTTAAAGACCCCCTCTGGCGAGTCTTTTTTCAAAAGATATTAGAAGCCGAAAATTGTCAGACTCGAATTGTGATAACTTCGCAGGATAAGCCTGAAGATTTTGAAACTTTTAGTCAAGATCAATATTGGCATATTCAGCCATTAATGGGATTAGAAGAGCAGGAAAGTTTACAGTTATTTGAACGTTTATTTCAACAAGCAGAAGTCGAATTAATTCTTCATGGACGTAACCTTGCTTACCTTAAAGAGATCGGAAAACTTTATGAAGGACATCCTCTCGCTATCCGCTTAATTTCTGGTGATATTATTGATAGACTGAATGGAGATATCAGCACTTATTATGACGAGAATAAATCCCGATTTCGACGATTAAGAGAAATGATTGATGAAGCTCAAAAAGCCAATCCTGATGATTATTACAAAGTCAACTTAATGACCAAACAATTACGAAAACAACTGTTAGAGGAGGAAATCGAAAGAACAATAGAGCGACTTGAAAAAACTTTTACAACTGCTTATTTCTTGCTTATCTATGGTTCTACTTATTCATCTTTTGAATTTAAAAATGCGTGGTTTCAAAATCTTCAATTATTTTCAGAATACGAGGAACAAGATTTAGACTTAGCTCTTTTTACCTTGTTTAACCGTTATTTAGTAGAAACTCAAAAACAACCGGGATATGAACCACATATCAAACAGCACAGCTTAATTCGCAATGTTGCTTTCAAGCATCTAGTATCTACCCAAAGAAAAGAAGGAAACCCAAATCATGAATGATTTTCAATCTCCTCAATTAAGAGTCAAAGAACGTCTCACAAGTATCGATTTTACTGTTTTTGGAGAACTCGCTCAAGTTAAACAAAAAGGGGAAATTTTAGGGGCGATAGGGAGTCATTTTGAAAAAGCACATTTTGGCGCATTCATCTGGCATTTAATTGGTTATGAACGCCATATTAAGGATAAAATGGGACAGCAGCTCTCTATTCAAGAACGGGCAAGTCGTTATGTGGAAGCATTTCTCTGTCTATGTCGATTAGGTTGGTATAAAGAAGCTAAATCTTTATTTTCTTTACCCTTAGAAATTCATGATCCAACTTCTTTACCTTTGCACAAACAATTACGCATCTGGGGACGGTATGAAGAGGGCATAAAACTGTGTAAAGAATTATTAGGAAATCTTGACAATGAAACCGATTTTATCTGTTTAAGTGAACTCGGTTATATGTATCGAGAATTAGGACAATTTGACCAAGCAAAAAATTATGCGGAGAAACTCTTATCCTTAGCCGAGCAATTAAATAATCCTCTTTGGAAAGCAAGAGGAAAAGGAAATATAGCCACAATTGATGGAATAAAAGGGGAATATTTAAGCGCTGAAATAGGACTGAATGAAGTTTTAAATCTAGCCGAGATTATTCCCGATTGTGACGAAAAATTTGAGATTATTAATGTTGCCCATTCAAATCTGGGTAATTGTTATGTTTATCAGGGAAAAGTTGACCAGACTATTCCTTGTTTAGAAAAATACTTAAAATGGGCAGAAAAAATTAAAAATCTTATTTATCAAGCAACGGCTTTACGAAATTTAGGAGAAGCACACCGGCGAATCAATGATTTGAATACAGCTATCGATTCAGAAGTGTTGAACGTGGAAAAAAGTGGTACAAAATTTGATATTATAGATAAGAAAACAAAGTAAATGTACACCAATAAATGTGAATAAGCCATGCTAACAATTTTCCCAAAACTAATGAAAGAGCTTCTCAAGCCACTCC
>NZ_JASJFG010000211.1:0-1423 GCF_030065375.1 Microcystis sp. M49636_WE2
GGAAGTCAACGGGGGTATTAGCGAGCAATTCGCTGAAAGGGGGAGCTATTTCCCAGGATTGCAGTTCTGAGGTGACTAATTCGTAGAGAAGGGGAGAAAATAAAAAGCGATCGTTTTTATCAATTAAGGTAATTTGGGGGGTGTGTTGATCGGTCCAAGGCAATTGACTCAAACGTAAAGCAGTATAGAGTCCACCAAAACCACCACCGAGAATACAAATTTTTGGGCTTGAGTCAGTCATATCGATCGCTGAGGGTTTTGTTTCTTATTTTGACACTCCCTGCCGTGAAATGGACGGGGAACCTGAAACCCAAATTTTCGGTAAAGCAAGGAAAGAAAAATAGTTTTTATTTATCTACCCAGCCAAATCGTCAGCAAAGCCACAATTGTAGCCAGAAAAAGAATATGATTCATCCAATCGTCGAAAGACCAATTTTTAAACATAATTAGCTCCTTAAAATCGAGGCTTACTGCTCAACAGCTTACCTTAATTTCTAATAGAAGTACTATCGGGTGCAGCCGGTTGACTCTGGCAATATATTAAGATTAGTTAAGGGCAGTAAAGGGATCGTTAAATCAATCATAAATTGTTATAGTCCATCTCTTCTAGAGCCTAGCATAGAGGGGAAACCTCCTTAATCCCTAGGTAATTACATGAATGGACTACAACAACAGATTATCAGTCTTGATCGGAAAGTCGATCGTCTACAGGATATTGTCGAAAGCCTCGGCCAGCAAATTGCTATCCTAGCCAAGGATAAATCGAGTCATTCCCTGCGAGAATCCCTGGACATGGTCGGTTTTTCCGAGTTATCCGATAATAGCCTCTACGATCATAAAGATATTCTCCGGGATCACGGTGGCAAACAGGCCCCGGCTGTCAATGGCGATAATTCTTTTGCCGATGAAATCCAAATTCGCCGATTGACGGCACAATTGACGGCGGCTTACAATCGTATTGCTGCTCTCGAAGAGCAATTACTCACCTATCGCATCCATTCCTAGTTAATTTCTGCCCAGAGGATTGGGTAAACCGGGTGAGGTGGGATTAGTCGGCAAATTGGGCAAAGGATTGCTATTTTCCAGGGTGGGATTGTTAGCCTCCCCCGATAGAGTCGCTAAAGCCACGCGATCGCCGCCCACCTGTCGCAGCAGGTCTAAAACCCCTACCACTTCGTTATAACTGGCATTTCTGGAGGCATTCAGTACCATCAGTCCATTGGGACTATATTGATGATAATTCTTGATTGCCTCGAATAACTGGGGACGAGTCACCATCTGCTTTTCGACGTAGAGTTGTCCGAAATCATCGAGACTAACCACCAACATTTCCCGCATCGGGGTGGTGGCGGTACTAGCTTTCGGTAAATCGAGACTGATAGCCTGTTGGCGAGATAATCCCACTGCACCGAGAATAAAGAAA
>NZ_JASJFG010001042.1:0-4424 GCF_030065375.1 Microcystis sp. M49636_WE2
AAAATGGGTCAAAAGGTCAGTATAACGGCGAATTGGCGAAGTTACTTGGGAATAGGTATTCAATCCCAGACTAGCATGACGGTTAGGAATCGTCGTCATCTCACTGCGCGGCATACAGCGACGCAAGGCACAGGAACGCACTGGGCCCGCAGGTAGTAAAATTAACTCCTCATCGGGGGGTAATTCCGGTTGTGGTTGTCCCCGGAAAGGTACGGGTATCTCGTGTTCCTGACAGTAGCGACCGGCGATTTCTCCAGCTAAAATCATCATTTCCGCCACTAATTGCCGAGATGGGGAAACTTCCTGCAATTCTACGATAATTTCGTCGTTAGCCTTCACCTTAATGGATGATTCTGGCATTTGGATGTTAATCGATCCCTGAGATTTGCGCCATGCGTGGCGTTGTTTGGCCCAACGGTTGAGAATCTTCACTTCCGGTTCATGCTGCAGATCCAGATGTAACATTTCGTCCACATCTTCGTAGGTGAGGCGATAGGTGGGTTTAATTGTACTAGGATGGATACGATAATCGGCGATCGCCCCTGTTTCATCGAGGATTACCCCAAAACTCAAGGCGGGACAAAGTTTACCCTGTACCAAACTCATTGGACCGGCGGCCAATTCTAGGGGAAACATGGGAACCATTCCCGTGGGAAGATAGAGACTGGTACTACGACGACGCGCTTCTAGGTCTAATTCATCATCGGGAAGCACTAAACGGCTAGGATCGGCAATATGAATCCAGAGACGATGACCACCATCCGCGAGCATTTCCACCGATAATCCGTCATCGATTTCCTCGGTACTTTCATCGTCGATGGTATAAATTTTTTGGTGGGTTAAATCAAGACGATTGTTGACATCCGCATCCGCAGGGGGATTGAGTAAATTAAGACGCGTCACATCAAGTACCTTTTTCGAGAATTGAACGGGGTAGGAACTGCGTCGCAGGAAAAGGTTTTCGTGACTACTCCACCATTTCAAATCGACTAACAATTCAAAAGCAGCCTCGGGGGTTTGGGAACGGCCCAGCAGCGAGAGTATGTCCATGGCTGCTGGATATTTTTGTTCGGGTTGGAGGATAAATTTTTCTAGAGACTCCAGACGAATTCGATCGCTTTCTGACCATTCTACCGTTTCACCGGCCAGGGCCTGTTGGAGACGTTGGAGAAATTGGCTTTTTTCCCGTTGACGCTGTTGTTCCACCTCTAGCTGGTGTTTGATTTCCTCTACCTGATTTTCAGAGCGGGCCTCGTAACCATCCCCTTTATTTTTAAAATAAACTTTATCCTCACTCAAGAGACAATGGGCTGCATAGCAAAACTGCGGACCGCGATCGGAAAAGAGTATCTCGGCCATGGTTTCGGGAGTGACTAACTGATTTTCCCCGGCTAATAATTCCCAGGCCACTTCTAAACCACTGGGATCTAGATAGGGTTGGACTTCCCGCAGAAAATTGCCAATCTCCTTATGGTTGGACGGACCTGCTTTGATAATGTAATCGAAGCGTTGGGGACGCAGTTTATGCGGGTTTCCCCCTTGATCGATGACGATCCAATCTTTTTTACCTTCTGGGCGATCGATCACCCCTAAGCGCCTTTCTCCTTGCACTCGAAATTCTACCAGCGTTCCCTTTTCCACTGTTTTCCTTTACTGCCTATCTATTTTGTCTATTTTCTATCATCCTCGATCGATTACTCGATCGGCAAGAGCAATCATCAATCCCCACCCACTAGATAGGGTTTGTGGCAAAAAGTTTTTCGTGGGGGTAGAGTGTGGGGTTTTACCCATTTTGAGGGGGTCAATTACCTAATTTTCAGGGAAAAAGTCCTGGAATTTTCCCCCTGATCACTCCCATGTCCACCACTTTTGGATTTCAAAAAAGTCTAAAAGTCTTATCAAACAAGGTTTTTAGATTTATTCAGCAAACCCCATTTAGTCAAAGATTCGCCGCTCTCAGGACAACCAGTGTACCCACAAGTTAATCGTCGTCAATTTAAGTGCGATAATTGTCGGAAACCCTTGAGCGAAGAGTTAGATTTTGTCGCCAGTAAACGAACTTATACGAAAAGACTAGCCGAGAATATACTCGAACAATTAAAAGAAGGTGATATTTTAAATGTTAGCCGAAGAAATGACGTAACGGAAGAAGAGATTCCAAGAATGCTAGAGAACATCGCCGAAGAAATTACAGAGCCAGACCTATCGTAATTAAAAAGACTAGGAATTCGCCAATTCAAATACTGGCGAAATGCAGACGTAATCAAGCAAGATAGTAAATTATTTTCTTCTATCTCACTCTCAAGAAATGTTATTTCTTGAGCGTTTTGGGACAATAATTGCTAAAAATAAGCTTTTTCCGTGTTAATTAACTGAATATTGACAATTTGACCGTTAGTCACTTGTACGGTTCCATAGCTGCCGTCCCCTAAAAAATTATTGAGGTACAAATTGTCATCATATTGAGCGAGGAGAGTATATTCCCCTGAGGGCAATTCCACAAAAAAATTACCTTGAGAATCACTACTTATTTGCTTGATTAGGTGAGGATGTTTTTGGGCTTGGGCTACTGACCAGTTGGTTCCTTGAGCGGGAATTCTACCTGAAAAAATCCAAACAGTTGTTTTAATAGGTTCAGGTTTTGTTCTTAAGGATGTTGTGTCTATAGTGGGCATTTGGTCGCCGCTAAGACGAAGAATAGTGCCAGAAATACCCTGTTTTGATTGAGAGAAATTCGGGTCAGTAAAGCTCATCATTGTAACTAGAATAATGGTCAAACTTAGGAACCAGCGAAAGTTAGGATAAATCATAGTTTTGGCGATTTGGCTGTTATTTTGGCTGAAGAAAAGCCTCGTGCAGAATCCAACAGAGACTTTCTTCAGCATTGGTTAACTAGGAATGCTCTGGGTTATGAGCATTAATAGCGTTTTAAGGAAGACGGACAGCACTGCTAGTGAGAATACTGCGGACTTGAGCATGGGTTAAGTTGGGATTAGCCCCGAGCATTAAAGCCACTACTCCTGCCACATGGGGAGCCGCCATCGAGGTTCCGCTGTAACTCGCGTATCCGTTGCCCGGTACAGTCGAATAAACATTCACCCCCGGAGCCATAACGTGCTGCATACTGCTGTTAGTTCCGGCACGATTGGAGAAACTAGCAATTGTCCGGCTGCTATCGACGGCACCGACGGAAAAACCGTATTGGGTAGCGTAGTATGCGGGTGTTCCGGGAGAAGACCCGCTAGAGTTGCCAGCGGCACTAACCGTAATCACATTGCGACTAGCGGCATAGGCAAGGGCATCGCGTAAAGCAGTTGAATCAGACCATCTCAAACTCATATTAATGACGCGAGCGCCATTATCCACTGCATAGCGGATGGCTTGAGCAAGGTTGCCAGTGTTTATCCAATTATTGTTACTATCGGTGTTGGCAATTTTGAGAGCCATTATTCTGGAATTATAAGCAACACCAGTAATACCGATGCCATTGTTACTGGCGGCGATTGTACCTGCCACATGAGTGCCGTGGGTACTCAAAGCACTTTCGGGTCGGACATTGCCACTGTTACCACCAAAACCAGTGGTAAAGTTCCAGCCGTGAATATCATCCACATAGCCATTACGGTCGTCATCAATGCCATTACCGGCAATTTCCCTTGTATTGCGCCAAATATTGTTGCTCAGGTCTTGGTGTAGAATGTCCACCCCATCATCAATTACAGCCACTGTAACACCTTGTCCTGTATAACCTCTTGCCCAAGCTTCGGGGGCGTTAACCATATCATTACCCCAGTTATTACCTCCCAAGTTAGGAACATCGGCAAAAGTGGGTTGACTAATTGCTTGAGCAACGGCAGCGGCAGCGTTAACTAAACCGTAACCATAGGTGGAGTTAAATCCAGTTCCACCACCGCCACTGGTAGCCGAAACAGCGAGATTATAGTTGGTATTAGCACTTTGATAGGGATAGACACGAATGTAGTAGGTGCCTGCACTCAACTGACTGGTAATGCTCTCAGAAGCCGTACCACCGTTAGTAGAGGAGGCAATGACAGAACCGCCACTATTTAACAGTTGCACGTCCCCGTCGGCGGTCATTCCGGTGAGACTGAGATTAAAGTTACTAGAATTAGCGAGGGAAAAACGATAGTAATCGTTGGTATCGGTGCTTCCTACCCAATCGGTGTAACTGGTGGTGCTGGAACCGACGGTAATCGCTCTGGCAGTGGCGAGGGTATTGCCAGCTAGGTCAACAGGAGCTAAAGGAGCGGCCGAAACAGCGAGATTATAGTTGGTATTGCCACTATAGGGATAGACACGAATGTAGTAGGTGCCTGCACTCAACTGACTGGTAATGCTCTCAGAAGCCGTACCACCGTTAGTAGAGGAGGCAATGACAGAACCGCCACTATTTAACAGTTGCA
>NZ_JASJFG010000159.1:0-6775 GCF_030065375.1 Microcystis sp. M49636_WE2
CATAAACTACCAGATCATTAGACTGGACTAACGCCAAAGCGTCTTTAATTGCTTTGTCTTTACGTTGTCTTGACACTTTAAGATGAAGTTTAGCTACTTTTATCCGTTGCTTGTGATAGTTGTTAGACTGTTTCTTTCCTTGACGAAATAGTTTTGATAATCGTCGTTGTGCTTTTTTAAGTCGTTTTTCTGACTTTATTAAATAACGTGGATTCTCTACAGTATTACCTTGAGCATCGGTATAAAATTCCTTTAACCCTAAGTCAATTCCTGTTATTTGTCGCGTTGGTTTACCGTCAGCACGTCTAACAACTCTTACTCGTTTAATCTGTTGCTCTGAATAATAAACTAAGGTTTTTTGACTACACCATAAATCAAATTCTCCTGCTTTAAAGCCATCGGTAAATTTAATTTTACGTCGATCATCTGATAGTTTGTAACCCGTTAGTTTATACTCAACCGAACGGCTATGCTTTTTGAACCGAGGAAAACCCTTTTTCCCCGGTATCTTAGCATGACAATTATGGTAAAACCTAGTAATTGATTGCCAGGCTCTATCAGCAGCCGATTGACGAGCTTGAGAGTTTAATTTATTAACCCAAGGTGTCCCTTTATTATTAGCTAGTACCGCACAAAGTTTTTGGAGATCATTGCGGGTTGTACCCTTATGATCCATCCAATAACGAACACAAGAGTTACGCACAAACTGAGAAGTTTTAATAGCTTCATCAAGTCTTTGGTATTGTTCTGGTGTTCCGTTTTTTAGCTTTGCTTCTACGACTAGCATCTAACAATCCTCGACCATTGGTTAAATTAATCATAACACAGTTTACCCACAGATGGTGGAATTAAACCGATGCTCCGTTGCTAATATTCTGGTCGGATTTCATTTGCCGTTAATTTTGCTGAGTATCTTGTCGAAAAATGTAGCGGGGGCATTCATCCGACATTTTAGGTAATGCACGAACGCAACGCTCATAACTTCCCCCTCGATTTAGCTTCCGGTGATGCTATCCCCATGGCCTTGACGGCAGCGGCGATCAATGGTTAAAAATAAACAGATGCTGGATCCCCATCCAACATCCGCGTTCTAACTCTGCACACATTTTGCTAAGTCCTCATGATAAGTTAAAAAACGCTTCCTTTTTGGGGGCGTTTTTATTTATTCGATTGAAAAAACCGATGACAATCATTACTAAAGCTGATAAGAAAGTAGGGTGTGGGGTGTGGGGTGTGGGGTGTGGGGTGTGGGGTGTGGGGTGTGGGGTGTGGGGAGTGGGGTGTGGGGTGTGGGGATAATAAATAAAAATAATCTCCTGACTCCTGACTCCTGACTTCTAACCCAATTTTGGACAAAGATAAGTAAAAATTATTTATTGACCGTAAAAACTTGAGAATATTTAAATTAACATTCCGCAATATTTATAAATCCTTAAGAATTAATTGAGAAAGATTATTATTTAACAACGATGTTGTGATGGTTACAGCGATTTGATAAAATTTCACAGTGGGCTGTTCTGTGCTTTTTTGGGCAGCAATGGTTAAAACCCTCGCCACACCTAGAAGGTGATCCTAATTAAAACGGGTAAATCAGTCAATTTCACCCACAACGATGATCTTTTTTTTATGTAGTTTTGTTGCAAAAAAAAAGTTTTTTTGACAAAAAGCACAAAGTATGATATGCAGCCAAGGTGTTTCTGGTTGGGAGTAATTATTGTAGAGGGGGGAGATGGGAGAATAAATAAAAGCAATCTCCTGACGACCGACGACCGACTACTGATAACTGACTCCTGATAACTGATAACTGATGAAAAGATTAGCTTGGTTCGATCGCTTAGTGTTAGCGACTATTTTGGCCTTAATTGCCGCGATATCGTCGATTTTGATACAAGGAAATCAAGTTCCTACCCGAGGGGAGAATTTTAGCTGGCAAGGGCGAAAAATCGGCGTTAGGGACAATTATTTTACTTTAAGTTTTAATCGACCGATTGACCGTTCCGACATAGAAACCGGCCTGGTGATCGCTCCTCCCTTGCCGGGTAAAATTAGCTGGTCTGGCGATCGCTTGACCTATACCTTGACGGAATTGCCCATCTACGGCAAGAAATATCAAGTAAAGTTACCTATTGCCCAAGGTGAGGACTTTATCGGCGAATTTTACAGCCACGATCGAGCTTTTGCCTATATTGGAGTCAACCAAGAGGAAAGAGGCCGTTTAATCGTCTGTAATATCATTCAGGGGGCAAATAACGTCACAGAACTGAAAAAAACCATCCTTACCCCTGCGGATCTGGTGGTCACGGATTTTCAAATGTATCCGAGGGGGGAGAGAATTTTATTTTCGGCCTTCGATCGCTCTGACTTAGGACGGGATACCCCGAAACAGCAACTTTATACAATTACCACGGGTTTAAATCATGACGAACATGGTCAAAATTTGCCCAGTGGTCGTATAGAAAGGTTTTTAGATGCGAAAACCTATCAAAATCTTCGCTTTAATCTCTCAGATAACGGCAAAACCCTAATCGTGCAGAGAATTAATCATGGGAATCCGGGGGATGCCAGTTTATGGGTAATCAGGGATGATGGACAATCGCGACCGTTAGGAATACAAGCGGATAATTTTTTACTATCTCCCGACGGTAAAAAAGCGGTTGTCAGTCAAACGGGAGGGGTAGCGGTGATTCCTTTGGATGTCCAAGCGGGAAAACCGCAATTTTTGCCCACCTACGAGAAAATACTCGCTTTTTCCCGGGATGGTCGCCAAAAACTGATGGTAAAATCGGAACCGGATAATCAGCGATCGCTATTTTTGCTCAACGATCAGGGAGAGTCAAGACTACTATTAAGAACAGCTAATCCGATTATTAGCTGTGAATTTGAACCGCGACAGGAAAAAACCCTTTACTGTCTGAAAAGCGATCTGGTTATGGGCAGCGATGGCAAGGTGAAAGAAGAACCATTTTTAGCGATTATTGAGCTAGAAACGGGTAAAATGATCCCCCTGCTGGCTTTACCTAATTATCGTGACGTGCAGATGAGTATGTCTCCCGATGGCGTGGCCTTATTATTTGATCAGTTAGTAACCATACCCTTTGGAGTCGGAAATGATCTAGTCACTGGGGAGGGATCGAGCATTGCCGATGGTCGTCTCTGGTTATTACCACTCCCGGATCAATTCAGTCCCAATAGCACCCCGAAAATTTTACCTCAAGAACTCAACGCCGGTTTTAAACCCCGTTGGCTGCCCTAATACGGCAGAATTAAGGAGTTAGGAGTCAGGAGACAGGAGAGAAATCGTTACCTAATCAGGTGACTCGGAGAATACTGACTCCCGAAAACGAAAACCTCATACCTCACCATTAAGATAAGTGCTATATGCTACTTCAGCGATTTGCTTTTTTATTGCGTCCTAGTGGCGATATCGAGATCGAGCGGGGGATTCGGACTTTATTGGCGCTCGCGGTACCGATTATTATCGGTGATATTTTAGATCAGTCAGAATTGGGGTTAATGGTCGGTTTAGCGGCTCAAACCTTGATTTTAGCCGATGTGGGGGGACTTTACTGCCTGAGAGCGAAAACCCTAGTCGCTACGACTATCGGGATGGCTCTAGCTTTGATTATCGGCACATTAGCCAGTACTTGGCTAGGATTGACCGTGGTGATAGTTTTTTGCGGGTTGTTTCTAGCGGGTTATTTGACAGTTTACGGGGAAAATGGGGCGTTAGCTGGGGTAGTAATTAGTTTATTGCTGCTTTTTGCTGTTTCTTTGCCATCGGGGGATATTATCGTCGCTTTACAACGGGCCGGAATTGCTGTGTTGGGAGGGGGATGGACAATTTTTTTGGCCCTGTTTATCTGGCCTTTTCGCCCTAATCAGCCTTTACGTCAGGTAACGGCGGAAAATTTTCATGGTATCGCCACCTATCTCCGCTCTTTGCCCTTACACTCTCGTTCTAATGCTGATGAGGAGCCATATTTTGATAAAATCCGGCAACTGTTGCTCCGTTCTAGGAAAACTGTCACCTTGACGCGTCGGGGACGTTGGGGAAAGAGTGAGCTGCGGGAATTGTTAATTGTCTTGATCGAAGATAGCGATCGCATTAATACCAGCTTAATCGCGCTGCGAGAATTGCTTCATCTTCATCCCTTGCCACAACTGACCACGGTGGGTATTTTATTAGAAGATATTCTCGTGCAAGTGGCGGAAATTAGCGAAGATATTGCCTGGTTAATTTTGGGTAGAAATAAACAACCGGATTGTGAGCGCTTGCAGCTATTACTCAAGGCGATCGAGCAACAAAAAAACCTGCAAGCTAAAGTTTTAGAAAATGCCCAAGATGATTATAGCAGTTATGTGGCAATTTCGCAATTAAATAATCGTTTAAAAAAATTATCTAAACAGCTAAAAATAGCCAGTGAAACAGCGCAACATTTGCGGCAAAGCGAGGAATTTTCAGATAAAAAAAATCCCTGGCAGCGGAACTTTGAAGGGATAGAAAAAGAGTACGGTCAAGAAAAAGCTTGGTGGGAACCATTAAAATCTAATTTTAATCTAGAATCGCCCCTATTTCGTCATGGTTTACGCTTGGGTTTGGGAAGTGCGCTAGGAGTTTTGATTTACAATAAGCTAGGAATTACCCATAGTTTTTGGATTGGTTTAACCTTAGTTATTGTGTTAAAACCAGATTTTAGCCTGACTTTTCAACGCTTTTTTAATCGGGTGTTTGGCACGATTTTAGGCTCGTTTTTTGTTTTGGCACTGTTGCCAGTTATAGATAATCCGATCTGGTTAGAAATTATTGGAGTAATTTCTATAGCGATCGCTTTATCTTTGGTGCGATTTCACTATAGTTTGGCCGTATTTTTTATCACAATTTTTGCTTTAATCATCAGTCGTCTGGATGCCAGCAATGACGGCATTAATTTAGAGTATATCAGAATAGTTTATACTTTAATCGGTAGTGCTTTAGCCTTTGTACTTTCCTTCGGTTTTTTAAGGTTTAATGAAGATGAACGTTTTTCCCTCGCTGCCATTAAAGCATTAGAAGCTAATCAAGTATTTTTTCAGTCAGTTATGGCAGTTTATTTAGGAGAATCATCCTATCAAACTGTAATTTTATCTTCCCATCGCAATAAAGCTCGACGAGCAAATACAACTATGCAAACAGCCCTACAAAGATTAATTGACGATCCTAGCACACCCTTTCCACAAATGGAACCGGCAATCACTTTAAGTAATTATATTCCTCGTTTTGGTCGCGGGGTGACAGTTTTATTGACGGAATTGGAACAATATCGCGGTAGTCCTCCCCATCCTAATCTAAGTCTGTTCACGCAAGAAATAACCCAAGCTTTGACGCAATTAACCGAAGCTTTGCAAGCAAATAATCCTCCTCTTCCCTTACCTCCCCTCGAAGATACTTTAGAAAACATCCTCGATCATTTGCAAGAATTGCGAGAGGAAAGGTTAGTAGAAATTGGCCATCAGAAAGAGGGAACTAATCTCCAGAAATATTTAGGGGATTATAATATTGTCACCACGGAACTTGTGGAATTATCCAGTCGTGTTGGGGTAATGAACACAGCAATTGATCGTTTTATTAGAAGTTAAAATTTAGTTATTATAACCAGGGTGTATCTGATTTTTGTAAATCTACTGAGTTGGGTATTTTTAAAGGGAAACTGTCTTCTAAAATTGGTCATTACTTCCGATTTTATCACTCAATCCAAGCCTTTGGGGGGTTCTACCCCCCAAACCCCCCGTTGGGGACGCAAGCGCCGTCCCCAAACCCCTCGCGCATTAGCTTTTCGGTGAGATGCTTACACGCGATTGTTCATATTTTTGTACCAATTTAAGATTCACTGATAATTGCTGGTTGTCGGTATTTCTGCAAAGGTGAGATGCAGCCATTTAGCAGTCAGGAGGAAAATCGATTAACTTCGATAATTTCCGTATATTCAAAATTATTAGGACTGCGTTTCACCAGAGAATAATTAACACCATGAAGATTAATTAAATCCTCTTGACAATCTGCTTTCGGAGAATTATAAACTAACACATATTCTCTACCAATATAGGGAGAAATCTCGGTTTCTACTTCTCCTCTCCATTGAGTTTTTGTCACTAAAACAATTAACTGATTGGCTAATTGAGGAATAGCGATCGCAACTTGCCGACGATAGATATGATCAAGACTACCAAAAGGGGAATCCATCACCAGAGGAAAAGTGCTGCTATCAATTCCCATCAAAGTATTTTTCTGACTCCATTCTCGCACTCGATCGATAATTCCCCCGATAAAAGATAAACTAAGAATCTGATTTTCTCCAGTAGAAGCTGCCACGGGAATAGCGAATCCTGTCGTATTTTCTAATAATCTTACCTCGTAATCGGGACTAATACGGGGAATATAGGGAGTAAAAGAAATTGAGCTAAAGATTTCCTGTACCCGTTTTTCTAAGGACAAACGAAACTGATTTTCTAATCTCTGTCTTACCTCACTAATGCGATTAATTGCCTCTTGAGTCGCTAAAATACGTCGTTGTCCTAAATTATATTTTTCCTCTTTTTGTTGCTGTTTCTGTACCTGTTTTTGCAGGGATTCTAACTCTTTTTCATAGATATCTAGTTGATTTTTATTGCTGCCCTGTTCCAAGCGTAAATCTTTTAGGGAATCCTCGATCGCATCTAAGCGAGATTGCAGATTTTTAATATCTTCATCGGGATAATGGCGAAATTTATCCCGCACTTCATCTAATTCTGATTCTAC
>NZ_JASJFG010000429.1:0-1032 GCF_030065375.1 Microcystis sp. M49636_WE2
CCGTGTTTGCGGGAAGCTGCGCCGATTTGTTCCATTTTAGGGACGGTAATTTGATTGCGTCCCCAGGAAAAATTAGTTTGCCAACCCTCCAACTCCAATAAAATCGCCTCAGCAAAACAGGCAAACATTTGACGAGAGGGAATATCCATATTAACGATTTTCATAATTTTCCAGTCAATATCGAGGGAATGCTCGACAATGCCGCCCTTAATCACCGAAATATCGGGGGCATTTAACACCGTGCCTAAATTTTTCGGATAACCACCATCAATAATAAGACAGGGGCGCTTGAGTTTATCCGGATCAATTTCCACCCCTTTAGGCAGACTAGCCACCCAAACAATGATATCAGCCAGGGGTAAAGCCTCCTCTAGGGGAAGAATTTTACCGCGTCCTAACTCCTCTTGCAGAGATTGTAAACGCTCTTGATTGCGTGCCACACATATTAGTTCTTTTGTATTGGTTTTTTCATTTAACCAACGACAAACGGCGCTGCCGATATCTCCGGTGGCCCCACAAACCACGACGGTAGATTGAGCTAAATCAACGCCCATTTTTTCAGCGAGGGTTTCCACCTGAGTGCAGATGACGTAAGCGGTGTGGGTGTTACCGGTGGTAAAACGGCCAAAATCTAGCTCGATATTGCGCACCTGTCGATTATCTTTGAGATTAAATTCCTCGAAAATAATTGAAGAAAAACCGCCGAGTGCGGTGATATTGATATCACTTTTTTGAGCGAGTGCCATGGCATTTAGCACCTTACGAATAGCAGACTTCACCCAACGATTCGACAACATCTCCGGTAAAAAACAGGATTCGATATATTTTCCTCTGATGGTTTGCCCCGTGATGCTGGTGACATGAAAATCATCGACAATTTGTGGGGGGGCCGCACACCAAAAATCTAATCCCTGGTTAGCATATTCAGGATAACCTAGATCGTCGGCGACCGATTGGGCGTGTTCTAAACTGGTAAGATGACCTATAAGACCAAACATTGATTGTTCTTTCGTTAGACTAGATGGCACTAGA
>NZ_JASJFG010000907.1:0-3635 GCF_030065375.1 Microcystis sp. M49636_WE2
GTTTCCCAGAGAAAATCAGCAAATTTATTATCTTGCTAGTCAAGGTTTAGCCAATCTGCGCGAGGATGAGGGGAAATTAAGCGCGATTTTGTTAGAACCTGCGATCGAGGATACCATCGTTCACGATCCTTGGCGACCGGTGCCATCTTTAGGAGGTCATAGCGCCTTACCGGGGGGAATATTCGACCGCACCATGCTAGACTGTCGCAGTGATGTGATTACCTACACTTCTCCCCCCCTAGAGAAAGATTTAACGATTTTGGGTAGTTCCCGTCTGGATTGTTATTGTCAAGCAGATGCGGTTAGTTTCGATATCTGCGCGGTGGTTTCTCAAGTTACCCCCGATGGTCGGGTTTTTAATATCACTCAGGGTTATAAACGGGTAAATAATCCCGAATCACCCCTAAATATTGTCATGCAGGCCACTTTTATCACTATTCCTCAAGGTCATAGCTTGCGTTTAAGTCTGAGTCCCTCTTGCTTTCCTGCACATCCCGTCAATGCGGGGACCGGCAGCTATCCCCACGCAAGTCGAGGGATAAATTTTTCCATTATCACAATTAAGGTTTTTTGTCAAGGAAATTTTCCTGCAAAATTGCTATTACCTTTAGTCGGGGAAAGCTAAACCGCTGCGAGGATCGCGAATATATAAACCTAACACCAGGGAGGAGATAACCGTATCCCAGACGGGGGTGAATTTTTCCGCATCATTGACCCAATAATCCATAGTAATTAAACATTGAACCCCGGAACCAATACCCACGGCAATGCGCGAATAAGCGGGTCGATTTTCTTGGGGGTCGATGAATTGAATTTGTACCCAAACAATGCGGACAGTTTGGCGTTTTTCTTGGATAACTTCGCCGATTTCGTGAGGATTGCGGCTATCTTCACGAGCTAATTTTTTGACCATTCCTTTTAGCGGTAATTCTTTCCAATCTCCGGGAGGAAGTAAATTATAGGAAACCTCTAAACGACAATCATCATCGGGAGGTTTTCTATCTAAAAAACGAAAGGAATTATCATCAGGTTCAAAATGCCAATCTTGAGGAACTTCAAAGCGCACTGCACCGCGACCAGCTACAAAAATACTGTTACCCGGACTAGATTTCCAGTTATGATCTGGATTTAAGTCGAGGGTTTCTTTAATCCATTGCAGATTGTGTTTTTTGGATTTAGCCATAGGGATAATCCTGCGGTAAGAATCGGACTATAGCTATCATTATACAGGCTTTTTCCTGAGAATTAACCAAAGCCTCTGTCTTCACCCTTAAGATAACTGCTGTATAATTTTTAGAAATCCCACAGCACAGGATTATCATCCAAGAAATCAGTTACCTGTTTACCAATATTATCAATTAATTTTAGGTCTTCTGGGGTTAAATTAATTGTCATTGCCTGAGCGTTATTAACTGCCTGAGCGGCATTTCTTACCCCAGCAATTGCATTAGTTTGGGGTTGCTTAATTAACCAAGCCAGAGATAATTGAGCTAGGGAACAACTATAGCGGTTAGCAATCGGTTCTAATTGAGTTAAAGCCGCTTGTACTCTCTGAAAGTTTTCGCCATGAAAGAGTTTATTTTTAATTCTATGGTCTTCCGCTGCCAACTGATAACCGTTTCTAAATTTTCCTGTTAATAAACCTTGGGCAAGGGGAGAATAGGCCAGAATAGAAATATTATTGTCTATACAATAGGGCATAATTTCCTTTTCTACCGAGCGCCAAAACAGAGAATAGGGAGGTTGAATACTCTCAATTCTGCCGTATTGACCAGCTTCTTCCAGTTGAGAGCGGGAGAAATTGGAAACCCCGATAGCGCGAATTGTTCCCTGTGCTTTCAGATAATTAAGAGCGGCCATAGTTTCAGAAATAGGCACTATTTCCGTGTTCCATGAGCCACTAGGCCAATGAATTTGGTAAAGATCGATATAATCAGTTTGCAGGTTTTTTAAAGAGCGATGACAAGCGGCGATAACTTCCTCGTATTTGAGGTGATTAGCAAAAACTTTTGTGGCATAAATTACCTGTTCTCGCACATCGGCTAAAGCTTGAGCAACAATGGATTCTGAGTGACCTTCCCCGTAGATTTCGGCTGTATCTACAGTGGTAATTCCTGTCTCAAAAGCGGCACGAATAGCCCTAATACTTTCCTTATCTTCAATACCTGCCCACATCTTTTTTCCTGCTTGCCAAGTACCCAGGAGAAGGGGAGTAATTTCTATATTAGTCTGACCGAGATAGCGTTTTTGCATAACAGTTTTTTTGATGGGTTAAGTCTGCTTAGGGTTTTAGTCGGGTTTAGGGCTGAAAATCCCAGTGGAAGAGGACTAAGGTGACAAGAATAAAAACTTTTACCGGTAGGGGTGTAAAGAACAAACTTAACAAGCCACAAAAAAGACCCAATAAGCAGGTACTGAGGCTAATTATTTCGCCGTGAACATTGTAGCTAATCGACAGGGAGATTAGGGCTAGAGTAAGGAGAAAAATCATAGTTTTCTTTCCTGAGTCTATTGAGCAGAAAAGCCGTGACCGCTCACGACTTTTCGCCGTTTCTATATCTATTATTAGCTCGATTACTTAGCTAATGACATCGTGGTAAAGTAAACTTTTTTAACGGAAAAGATTAAAAAATCCGTTGAAAAAGCCTGTCAGACCGGTAAAGGGACTTAAAACCGCGCCGAGGGTGTCGGTGGCAGAGGCCAGATTGCTACGATGAACCACCACCACATCATTATTGCGGAGAATCGGGTTAGTTTTCTCGTTGATACCCTGGGAAAAATCGACGTTAATTGAGGTTTTGGTGACGGTTCCGTTAGGATTGAGACGAATTAATTCCACTGTGGACTGATCGGCCCGACGCTTATCAAAGTCTCCTGCGGTTAAAATTGCCTGATTGAGAGGGGTATTGGGAGGAACTTCAATTGTCCCCGGTTTGACCACTTCCCCGACCACTTTCACGTTAATAGTTTTGGGGGCAAAACTAGCCGATGCTAGGGTTTCCGATTCCTTGGCCGAGATTTCAGTAGCGGTGGGGATAATCACCGTATCCCCTTCTTGAAGAAAGATATCGCCGGTCATATCACCTTTTTCGAGCAAACTCCACAGATCTACGGGGATTTTCTGCTGGGAACCGTCACGAGTATAACGCAGCACTTGCACCTGTCGGATATCGGCCAGAGGTTTGATGCCTCCCGCTTGTTGGATAGCTTGGGTTAGTCGGGCCGGTTTCCTGGTGCCACCGCGATCTAGGTCATTATTATTGTTATTGTTATTGTTGGCAGTGGGGACAATACGATGGGACCCCGGACGATAAACTTCTCCCACCACAGTAACATTAATTTCTCGATCGCTATCTAGTCCAAAATTGGCATCAGCTAATTGGTTGACTTCCCCGACGCTAAGGGTCGTTTTAGTGGGAATAACGATGCTATCACCATCCCTGAGGCTAATATCTTGGGTTGTATCGCCTTTTTGGATTAATTGCCAGAGATTCGCTTGAATTAGCTGTTCTTGTCCCTTGAGGTTGCGTCGGATTTGAACTTGACCAATATCGGCCACCGTAGTCACTCCCCCCGCTTGCCGGATTATTTCGGTCAATAGGGGCGTTTTTTGGCTTTGTTCGGGGTTAATTGTA
>NZ_JASJFG010000667.1:0-4347 GCF_030065375.1 Microcystis sp. M49636_WE2
AATAACAGGAATTGACTTAGGGTTAAAAGAGTTTTATACTGACGCTCAAGGTAATACTGTAGAGAATCCACGTTATTTAAGAAAGTCAGAAAAACGACTGAAAAAAGCACAAAGACGATTATCCAAAAAGTTTCGCAAAGGAAAGAAACAGTCTAAAAACTATCACAAGCAACGGATAAAAGTAGCTAGGCTTCATCTTAAGGTGTCAAGACAACGTAAAGACAAAGCAATTAAAGACGCTTTGGCGTTAGTCTAGTCTAATGATCTGGTAGTTTATGAAGCTTTAAAGGTAAGAAACTTAGTCAAAAACCGTAAGCTTGCCAAGTCGATTAGTGATGCTTCTTGGTATCAATTCACTGAATGGTTGAATTATTTTGCCAAGATTTATCGGATTGTTTGTATTGCTGTTCCTCCCCATTTCACGACTCAAGATTGTTCAGTTTGTGGGACGAGAGTTCAAAAAACATTAAGCACTAGAACTCATCAATGTCCCAATTGTAAAACAGTCTTAGATAGGGATCATAATGCAGCAATAAATATTCTTAAAAAAGGGTTGCAATATTTGGGAAAACATCTCAATGCCTCGACTTCGCTCGGCATTGACACTGAGCGAAGTCGAAGTGTCAACGGTACTGTTGGGCAAACAGAAACCGACCTAAACGCCTTGGGAGAGTCCGACCTCTGGGTTTTTAATGGAGACATTGAGAATCTAAGTTGTCTCGTTGAACAAGGAATTTCTAACAGCGATGTGGAAAGAATCCCCCGTCACAGCGTAGCTTGACGGTGGGAGTATGTCAATCAAAAATAGAGATAAATAAACTAAAGCCTGGTAAGACATCCTCTCCGCTTAAATTAGCGGGTAGTTCCATAATTTCTAAGGGTTGCTGAGGACGATAAATTTCCACCTGTTGTTGTTGAGGATTAACTAGCCAACCTAATCGCAAACCACTGTGGAGATATTCCCGCATTTTAGCTTGAATTTCTGGGAGGGAATCGCTACGGGAGCGCAGTTCAATGACGAAATCGGGACAAATAGGCGGAAATTTCTCCTGTTCTTCTCGACTTAGAGCTTGCCAACGGGTTAAACTCACCCAAGCGGCATCAGGAGCGCGATATCCGCCTTTCGGCAAACGAAAAATCGTCGCCGAACTAAAGACTTTACCCAATCCGGTTTGACGATTCCACAACCAAAGTAAACTAATAAAATCGGCTTCTCGGTTGCCGCTAATTCCCCCAACAGGTGGCATCACAATTAATTCTCCTTGGGCGTTTCTTTCCAGTTGCCAATCTGGGTTAACTTGACAGAGACGGTAAAACTGCTCATCGCTGAGATTGACTGTATCTAAGTTTAAAATCACTGCTGCCATAGCTATATTCCACCCTAGAAAACACTCTAGTCTTAATTATAGTCAATTAGATTCCCCGCCAGATAGCGATCGCACCGTCCCGATCTCCAGTGACTAACCAACGACCATCTCGACTGGCAACCATTCTTAAGATGACGTTTCCCTTCAGGGTATTCAAGCGCCGACGGGTATTAACATCCCAAAATTTGACGGTTCCATCCCCGGAGGTGCTGGCCAAAACTTTGCCCCCATCGAGCAAGGCCATATCAGTTACAGCGTCGTTATGGGCGAGAATAGTAGTGGTGCCGATGCCACTTTTCACTTGCCAACTGCGGATCGAACCGTCTTGACTAGCAGTACCGGCGGTATTACCATCCTTGGAAAAAAGCACCCGATAAACGGGGAATAAATTACCCGCATAGGCCCGAATAAAGCGACCGGTACTCACTTTCCACAGTTTAACGAAACCATCGTAATCGGCGCTAACAATTCCTTTACCATCGGGACTAAATGCGATCGCCTGAATCGGATGATTATGGCCGCGCAGGGTTTTTAACAGTGTACCCGTCTGAAAATCCCAGAGTTTAACAGTACGATCCCAGCTACCCGTAGCCAAAATTTTGCCATCGGGAGAAATAGCGGCATCAGTAACGAGAAAAGCATGGCCAGGATAGGTCATTTCTAATTTTCCCGTGCGCGTATTCCAGCGTTGCACTTTTCCCCCGGCATCGGCAGTTACAAAAGTCTCACCGTCGGGACTAAATTGGATAGCATTGACAGTATCACCTAGTTGCCAAGTCCTGAGAGGTTTTTGAGTTTTTAGGTCCCATTCCCTAACAGTGCCGTCAAAACTACCGCTCAGCAGCAAGGAGTTATCGGGACTAATGGCTAAAGCATAGATGGGATCCTGATCGGCTTTTAAAATAGTAACCCGTTCCACCATCTGCCAAGGAACGATTTCTGCTAGGGGAGACGCTTGCGGAGTGGTGGTTTTCTCTTTTTCCCGATTGACTGCACAACCCCCCGATAGCAACAGCAGCAATAATAACGATAATGTCGGTTGATAAAGGGTTATTTTCATAGAATTTTGCCGTTGTCAAAATCATCTTAAACTACTTTAAACTTGAATGGGTAAAATTTGCAGAGAATAACGACAACGAGGAACAAGATAAATGACAAATTCTTGATTAGTTGTCTTGGCTTGTTCCAGAACATTCTGTAAATTTTCACCGTGAGCAATGACCCCTTTTTCATTATAGGCAATGTATTGATTTTTATATAAATCAAGCACGGTGTCACGATTTTTGTTTAACCAACGTAACATTTCTTGGGCTTGTTCTTGAGAGATTGAGTCTGTCATAATCTTTCTAAGGAGAGACGTTTTTAATCAGAAGGAAAGCAGCACTAATCAGTTTATTTTTGTCAATTATAGCTTCTAGTTGCTCCGATTGATAACGACCTGATTCGACTTCTAAAGAAGCGGCATCCAAAGCATTAAGATAAGCATCGTTTAAAGTGTCTGTTAATTCCTGATCACTTAAATAATATCCTGCCACTTTTTGGCGTTTATTTTGGCGTTGAATTTCTCTAACACTATTGCGAATGGAGACATCCCAAGAACGAGTGGTTCTGTTTTCTGCCTGTTGTTTAATTAAATGCAGTAATAAGATAACAGCATAACTACGAATGGTGCTAATAGTCCCATTTTTGCTCATATCTTCAAGGTCTTCTACAATCGCCAGTGAACCTTTAATATCACCTTTTAAGAGCAAAGCTTTTAATTCTAAAAGTTCTTCCATAATTCAATTTCTTCCCCCAAATACCCCTTAATTATATCTGGCCACAAGTCTCTCGGATATCCCAGGTTTATTGGGTAAAATGTATTCTAAGATACATTCTTGCGGGCGAGTGAGTGGAACGAACCACAGAGACACAAAGGACACAAAGATCGATCGCTACTATATAAGCAAAAATTGTCACACAAAGTCGAGAAGAGCCAAAAAGTTAATCATTTTTTCATTTATTTTATAAGCTTTTCTCTGCTATGATGAAGCCGTTCTTGTAAAAGTAGAGTTTTTAGTCATGACTCAAAGATTAGCAAAACTAATCGATTTTCGGGGGGGATAAGCATAGCTTATTAAAACTCTCAATTGCTTCCTCTGTCCTTGGGGTAAGTGCTTTGATAGTCACCCCTGTACAAGCAGCAAATTTGGTTCAAAATGGCAGTTTTGAGAACGGTGCAAACCCTGGTCTTTTTCAAACACTTGATGCTGTTTCCACGGTAATTACAGGATGGACGGTTAGCCAAGGATCAATCGATTACATAGGTGCATTATGGCAAGCTTCTAATGGTTCTAGAAGTCTGGATTTATCTGGAGGGAATGCTGGTCGAATTCAGCAAACCTTTAACACAACTGTCGGTGGGACTTATCGGGTGACTTTTGATCTGGCGGGTAATCCCAACGCAAGTCCTATTATTAAAGACATGAGAGTGAGTGCGGGAGGAAGTTCTGCTGATTTTTCTTTTAATACAACAGGAAAAAGCAGTTCAAATATGGGATGGCTATCAAAATCTTGGGATTTTACTGCTAACAGTACAACCACTACCCTTGAGTTTATCAGTTTAACTAATAGCTTTGCTGGTCCTGCGTTGGATAATGTCTCGGTGATAGCTCTTTCCCCTCCTCCTACTCCTACTCCTATCCCCGAACCTTCATCAGTGCTAGGATTATTGAGTTTAGGAGTATTAGGAATTAGTTCTGCTTTAAAACGTCAATCTTAATCTATTTTTATCTTTTTAACCCATCTAAACTAGGTGGGTTAAATTGAATATTCAGATAGGCTTAAAATCGGTGAATAATTTGAATTTTGCGGCACATTTTTAATAATATGCTAGGATAGTATTGATGTTTTAGGAGGTAACAACCTATGCAGTTAGAAGATTATTTTGAATTTGTAGCAGTAGATAATATTCAATTAAAAGGACATCGTATTGGCATTG
>NZ_JASJFG010000183.1:0-3119 GCF_030065375.1 Microcystis sp. M49636_WE2
CTTTGTCTGAGGTTAAAACTGAGCATGATGCGGAAATTGCCGGAGTTTCTGAAATAGCCGAAGGTTTGTCCCATCAACAAATGCAGTCCCTAACTGATTATTCTTTAAGTAACGTTCGGAGTCGTGCCAGTTTAGGTAAAATTATTACTGCCAAAGATGGTTTTAATTATCGTTACGATAAAGACCCAAAAACCTTAAAATGGGTGAGAATATAGCTAATGGGGTGACAAACAGATTGAAATTGAGACAGAGTATTCAGACTTTCCCCTCTCAGGAGAACTAGAGAATCAGGTTTTTGCTGGGTAAGTTGATTAACACTGATAACTGATAACTGGTATAGGAATTTTATCAAATGAAAGCACTGGAAAAACTGGTGACGGAACGATTATATTTAGTCCCCTTAAAGCTTGAACTTCTCAAGGCCGCAATTATAGGTATCGATGAATTAGCAACAATTTTGGGGGTAAAAGTTGCAGCTGACTGGGCCGAACAAGAGTTGATTCAAGCTTTCCCTGATATTGCCAATATTTTGCTGCAATTCCCCTTACAAAATGAGTGGGGGTGGGGGAGTTTAATTATTCATCAAACAGAAAATACCCTTATTGGTCATGTGATGATCAAAATTATTCCTGATGCCACAGGTTTACCCACAGATGCTGTAGAAATTGGCTATCAAGTAGCGCCGTTATATCGACGACAAGGCTACGCATCCGAGGCGACAAAAGCAATGATGGACTGGACACTTTCTCAACCTGGTATGCAAACAGTGACCGCCGGCTGCGCTCCCGATAATATAGCTTCAAAGCGAGTTTTAGAAAAAATAGGCATGAATCTGATAGAAGCACGAGAGAAAGTCTTGGTCTGGAAATTAAGTAGGGTTTGCTGAAAAAGTTTGTTGGTGGGGTTAGGAGTCAGTTATCAGTTATCAGTTATCAGTTATCAGTTATCAGTTCACTGAGAAAACTCCCCACTTCCCACACCCTACACCCCACACTCTACACCCCACACCCTCTTTCAAGTCAGGAGTCGGGGGGGAAATCTGGAGTCAGAGCCTCGTCGATGCGATAAAATACTCTGGCTCTGTCTTTGCCAGTTTATGAGTTGACAAGGATTTCAGCGATTGCCTGGGAGATAGGAAAATAAGGAGGATAAAGTTCTAGCCAAAAAAACTCGCCAACGGGATTAATTTCTAAAAAGATATAACGTTCATCTGGTGTGACAATCATATCAATTGCGCCATAATTAAGACCGAAATATTTCACTAATTCTAGTAGTTGTTTTTCAATAGTTTTCGGTAAATCGTAGGGTTGCCATTGTTGATGGAGCGCTCTTCCCTCTTTTCGCCAATCGTAGATAGCACCGTCTAATTGTTGGGAATTAATCGCCGCCGTAAATATTTGTTCACCGACGATAGTGATGCGTAATTCCAAAGCTTTAGGAATGTTTTCCTGAAAAGTCATGGGACAAAATTGCAAACCTTCCAAATTATCTAGGTCTTCCTTAGTAACAGGACTGGTAAAAACAACCATTTCCTCTTGCTTGTCTCCATAAATAGCAAATTGAGAAAGCATTTTAGTCACAATTCCTGTCGCTTCAAACTCCTGAGCAAATTGCTTGACAGCTTCAGGATTATTAGAAGTTAAAGTCCCCGGAATTAATAAACCTAATTGTTGCGCTACTTGTAACTGCAATTGTTTATGATTGGCATGATCTACCTTAGCAATTGGGTCAAGATGAAAGCCAGATAAACTAGCAATCATTCCTCGAATACTTAACCGACATTCCTTAAGAGAAGCTTCGCGAAATTGACTATCCATCCCATCGGGTAATTTTAGTCCGTATCTCATGCGTCGATACCAGACAGAAGAAACTTCTTTTAGCTCTAATTTTTGTTCTCCATCGGTAATAATTCCGCCTTTTTGACCGCCTGAGTAAAGATCAACTTTTACCTCTGTAGGGAAGCGATCGGTATCAAAACGGAAGGCTTTTTTCCCCATCGTTTCTATGGCTTTGATTACCAGAGGAATACTTTCATTATCGTGGCTAAAAGTAACAATTAAAACGGTCATAAATCTCCTTGAAAACTTAGGATTAACAATTTTTTTTCAGTGCGAGCTTTGCCGATCAACCGAAGACTAAAAAATCGGCGATCGCATGAGAAATAGGTAAATCTAAATCCCGTTCTAACATTCCCCACTCACCACCCGGATTAACTTCTAAAAAAACGTATTCTCCCCCAGGAGTTAAGATAAAATCAAACGCCCCAAAATTCAACCCTAAATTAGCCATAAAAATCTGAAGTTGCTGCAATAGTGAATCAGGTAAAGTATGATGTTGCCAAGCACCAGGATCAATACCAGGTCTTCGCCAATCTACGGCAGAATTATTATACTGAGAAGATTCTAAAGCTCCCACAAATGTCTGTCCATTAACCACGACAATTCTCAATTCTAATTGTTTGGGAATTTCCGCTTGAAAAACCATGGGACAATAACGTAAAGATTCCGCTTCCTCAAGGTCTTCTGCTTTCACCCTACTGGTATAAAGAAAAAATTCCGGCGACTCCATACTGCGGGCGATCGCAGTTAACAATTTACTCACCATTCGTCCCTGAACCTGGGAAAAAAACTCCCGGGCAGCATCAGGATTATTGGTAACTAAAGTGGGGGGAATAATTAAGCCAACTTCTGAGGCCAAACGAAGTTGTAATAACTTATTTTTAGCCTTCTCAATTTGCGCTAAATTATCTAACCAACGCGCTGACCTTAAACTATCCCAAAAACCGGCCAAAGTCGTCTGGGATTCTCGCACACAAACCTCCCGAAACTGAGGATCTAAATCCCCTGTTAGTTCAGGTTGCCAAATACGTCTTGTCCAAACAGATTGCACCTGTTGACTATCAATAGATTGATGGTTATAGGTTAATTGATAAAAACTTTTTTTCCCATTAAATTGGGCTGCTAATTGAACCTCTAAGGGAAATTTATCGGTATCTAAGCGAAAAGGTGTGGCTCCTTTTTTTTCTATCGCCTCAGCCACGCGGTCAATCGTGAAAAAATCGCCGCTATGGGTCAACAATAAAACAACTTTAGGCGATTCTTTCATGTCAATTGCAAATC
>NZ_JASJFG010000128.1:0-4411 GCF_030065375.1 Microcystis sp. M49636_WE2
ACATCGATAACGACGGCGCAATCGGGTAGAGTATGGACGGGGGTAAGTTCGGGAGTATGATAAATGAAAACCTGCACGATTTATACCAAGTAAAAAGTAAAAGGGGAAATAAGCTCAACATACCGCCGCTCGGCGTTGCGCGGGCAGAAGAAAGACAAGACCGATTTTATCACGATGGATGTCAGCTAGTTAAGCTGTTCTTAATTCAAATTGCTTGTTGAGATCAGGCAAGGGGGGGGCTAATCTAAGAATAAGCGGTTTAAATACGTCTTAGCTTAGGGACTTGCGCTTTGATAATGTACCTTTTGGGCGAACGCAGTTCGCCCCTACATTGTGGACAAAATCCGTTACTGTAGGGGCGCAAAGCTTGCGCCCTCCGATCGATTGGGATATTATTCTCACGCAAGTCCCTTATCACTTGAAATACCCACGCGGATCACAAAATTGGCCAATTGTCAATAGGGTTTGAGATGCTCTCACCCTGTCGCTCGTCATGACTAAATGTTATAATTAATAATTATTATGCCTGCTAACTTCAAGATTCATGTCTGCTAAAGATCGTTTTCATGGTGCAGTGAGAAAAGGATTAGAAAAAGAGGGTTGGATCATTACGGATGACCCTTTAAGGATTGAAGTGGGTGATGTAGAAATGTATGTCGATTTAGGAGCAGAGCAACTGATAGCCGCAGAAAAAGATAATGAAAAGATAGCCGTTGAAATTAAAAGTTTTATCGGTAAATCCAGCATTTCAGAATTTCATACTGCCATTGGACAATTCTTTAATTATCGTGTTGCTTTAGAAGAAAAAGAACCTAAAAGACAGTTATATTTAGCTGTTCCCTTAGATATTTATTATAGTTTTTTTGAATTGCGATTTATTCAAACTGTCGTTAAACGATTTCAAATTTACCTGATTATTTATGATCCGATTGGGGAGGTAATTGTCGAATGGAAAAATTAGAACAATATCGTCACTATGTCAAGCAAGTCATTACTGAATATTCTCAGATAGGTTCATCTAAAGATCCGATTGAACAACAATTGATTTTTGATACTGTTGGCGATCACTATCAATTGATGTATGTTGGCTGGAAAAATAGACGAAGATATCATGGTTGTGTTTTGCATCTCGATATTAAAAAGGGTAAAATCTGGATACAACATGATGGCACTGAGGTGGGAATTGCCAATGAATTAGTTAATTTAGGCGTTCCTAAAGAAGATATTGTTTTAGCCTTTCATGAACCCCTAGTCAGAGAATATACAGGGTTTGCGGTGGGTTAATCAAAGAGGGCGAATGCAATTCGCCCCTACAATAATATTATTGCGCCAATGGTAGGGGCGCACCGCGTGCGCCCAAAATGTCCTATAGATATTTCGACAAAATTGAGATGCACCCAAATTATCCCTATTCTTCTTCCTTCCACACAAAAACCAGAAGAGCCAATTCGCCTAACCTAATCATAAGGTTAAGCGACAAACAGGATCAGTAAGAGACTTCGATTTTTTTACCTTGCTGATCTCTGTATTTTTTTGTTAACAAAACTTAACAATTATCGGCAAAATTTTGCTTGCTTTTGTCGGGAGATTTTGGGATAATATTTTTAAAAGATTTTATTCATAATGGAAATCTTTGCGTCTAAAAAAAATTTGCACAGATTCCCATTATATAAAAAGCATAGCGCAAGCCGCCGGCAAAGTCAAGTCCTTTCCCATTAATTATGGGTTGGCTGAAAAAGTAAGGGCGATCGCCGGTTAAGATACAAGGTTTTTGAGCCACCAGCTTGAAAATCTTGCAGCTGCTTGGCCAAACAGGCCGCCAAACCCCTTATCTCGTCTATATTTCACATTTATTCAGCCAACCCTACCTAAATCTCTGCTGAAGGTGGAGATCAAAGGCTGTTTTAAACTAATACTTTACTGCGATCGTTAGAATTATCCCCAAAAATTGCCCCTCGTCGAATCAAATCCTGTTTTTGTTCGGGGGTGATCCCCGTTGCATCGATGAAGATAGCGTTTTCAACTTTCGCCCCACTCAGGTCAGCCTTACTCAGGTTAGCCCCTCTCAGGTCAGCCTCTCTCAGGTCAGCCCCACTCAGGTTAGCCCCACTCAGGATAGCCTCTTTCAGGTTAGCCCCACTCAGGTCAGCCTCAATCAGGATAGCCCCTCTCAGTTTAGCCCCACTCAGGTTAGCCCCACTCAGATCAGCCCCTCTCAGGATAGCCCCACTCAGGTAAGCCCCTCTCAGGTTAGCCTCACTCAGGTCAGCCCTACTCAGGTTAGCCCTACTCAGGTTAGCCCAACTCAGGTCAGCCTCACTCAGGTAAGCCTCACTCAGGTTAGCCCAACTCAGGTCAGCCCCTCTCAGGTTAGCCCCTCTCAGGATAGCCCCAATCAGATCAGCCCCAATCAGGTAAGCCCCTCTCAGGTTAGCCCCTCTCAGGATAGCCCCAATCAGGATAGCCCCAATCAGGATAGCCCCACTTAAATCAACTTGTTGTAGAGTTTTCTTATCGATTGTTCCCTCTCGAATTGCCTTAATTAATTCGGCTTTTTCAATAACTTTTGCATCTGTAGTTAACTCTGCTTTTTTGACGATAATTTCGGGTATATCGTCTGATTTAAGTTCATTGAGAAGGGCTTGCAATTCCCCCGATTGATGTAAATCTGCTAGGCGCTGTAGTCCATCTTCTGAACCTTCTAAAAATAGCCGAATACTGCCTTTAAGTTTCATAATAGGCTTGATCGTGTTGTTTCTGGCGATTTTTTGAATAAGGTTGTTAATCTTATCAATTTTCTCTGGTGTCAGGTCGTCTATCCCTACCTCAATAACTAATTCAAGAACTTTATTTGATTGCTGAGTTTGAGGTTTATTATTATGATCAAATGTCTGAGAATTATCTCTATACCTTGCCAAAGCAGTAATCAGATTACTCTTTCCAATCTTTTCACCTGTTTGCTCTGACAAGATTTTAAATAAATCATAAGCCGCATTCTTGATTGACTGTTCTTCTTGCCTAATTTCTTTCGCTAGATCACGATATGTTTTATCATCAAAAATACCTTTTAATATTTTTGTCTCCAAGTCTGTTAATCCCTTGTTTGTATGCTCTTTTTTCAGATCATTAACCAGCATTTCTAATTCAGTCCATGAAAGGGGTTTAATTTCAGTCATTTTTAGTTCATTCATCATCATTTTTTAAGGGTTGCAGGACTTAAGATTACTTTTCAGTACCTTGTCAGGTTACTTGAGAGTACCTAAAAAAAGTACCATTTTTAGGACTTTTGAGTAACGACAAATAATCAGATTTTTTTTAATCTAAAGATAGTTCACCTCCTAAGTAAAAGGATTGATGATTATGTATAAATATTGGTTAAAGTACAGAGAAGACGTTGTTAGTCTTGCCAAAATTACCGGCACGATAATTGCGATCGCATCATTTTTAGGCTTCTCTTTTCCAGAGAAATTTCAACCCACTCCCTGCCAACCGACGGCAATTGTTGAAACCACGGAAGTTAGCACTAACAATTAGTCAAAGCGCAAAATTCGCCTAACCTAATCATAGGTTAAGCGACAAACAAGATCAGCAAGAGACTTCGATTTTTTGACCTTGCTGATCTCTGTATTTCTTTGTTAACAAAACTTAACAATTATCGCCAAAATTTTGCTTGCTTTTATCGGCAGATTTTGGGATAATATTTTTAAAGGATTTTATTCATAATGGAAATCTTTGCATCTGAAAAAATTTTTCACAGATTCCCATTATAAGAAAAGCATAGCGCAAGTCGCCGGCAAAGTCAAGTCCTTTCCCATTAATTATGGGTGGGAATTTTCAGGAATCAAAAAAGGGGGTTAGTGGGGGCCAGGTGTTGGGGAGATTTTGCTGTGTTCGGTGAACAGTTATCAGGTAGAACCGGGGAACCAGATACAAAACTTAACAATTATCGGCAAAATTTTGCTTGCTTTTCTCGGCAGATTTTGCGATAGTATTTTTAAAATATTTTATTCATAATGGAAATCTTTGCGTCTGAAAAAATTTTTCACAGACTCCCATTATAAGAAAAGCATAGCGCAAGTCGCCGGCAAAGTCAAGTCCTTTCCCATTAATTATGGGTGCGAATTTCCCGGAATCAAAAAAGGAGGTTAGTGGTGAGTCAGACCAAATATAGGTTACACTTCAACTTTAATGGGAAACGCTGTCATTCTTTGTAGGGAATATGACTAGACAAACCGCTAATCTCGGACAAACAGGAATTGCCGTCAGTGCTTTGGGAATCGGGACTTGGGCATGGGGAGATAAACTATTCTGGAACTATGGCAAGGAATACGGAGCTAGTCAGGTAGAGGAGGCCTTTAAAGCGGCAGTAGAGGCAGGAATCACCTTTTTTGACACTGCCGAAGTCTATGGA
>NZ_JASJFG010000242.1:0-4138 GCF_030065375.1 Microcystis sp. M49636_WE2
ACTTAATTACAGATAATTACTTAAGCAAAATTAATTACACATCGAGAGGCGGAAACTGTACGCTAAAGTAGTAGAAAGGGTCAATCCTCAAGAGGATGATGTGCGCTTCTATGGGATTTCCGAAGAAGCTGTCTCTAGATTGTTGGTGATGGGAGGTTCTCCTCCTCAACCACCCCCAAATCTCTACATCATCTAGCTTGTCCCCCAACTCTTGACTGAAAATCGATGCACCCCCTCCCCGACCTAAAACCCCGATTCTCTGGTTAGATGTGTCGATTGCTCTCCCAGTCAGGGTTCTACCCTTTGGTATCGGGACTTTTACCCCCCCCAGGACCACTTTTTAACCCTCTTTTTGCAGGTGCGTCGATTTGGGGGTCTGTCTTCCCCTCTCGATGAGACTTTCCAAGGGGTACTCCTTACCTATTAGGTCAAATAGGATTAGTTGGAAACTTTTTAAGGAAAGCTTATTCTTCTAAAGAAGAACACCTTACCTATTAGGTCAAATAGGATTAGTTGGAAACTTGTGTCGTCTTTTCTTTTCGACTCCTCTATGGTGTTCCTTACCTATTAGGTCAAATAGGATTAGTTGGAAACTAAGCCCTTTGCGCCCACTGATTATTGGAAACAATCCTTACCTATTAGGTCAAATAGGATTAGTTGGAAACAAGTCGATTTTGATTACTCCTGTAGTTTTGCCAGTTCTGTCAGCCTTACCTATTAGGTCAAATAGGATTAGTTGGAAATTCGTAACAGTAATATTTTGCCGAGCATTCAAATAAATCCTTACCTATTAGGTCAAATAGGATTAGTTGGAAACTTGGTGTTTGCAGGGATCGGTCCTGTCGTGACTTCGCCTTACCTATTAGGTCAAATAGGATTAGTTGGAAACACTACAAAATTAGAGGCTATTGCTATAGAAAGCATAAACCTTACCTATTAGGTCAAATAGGATTAGTTGGAAACCGTTCTTGGGTTACCGTGTCCATGTCCGTTGTGAAAGCCTTACCTATTAGGTCAAATAGGATTAGTTGGAAACTTTGTTGCATAGTCATAAACAAGATAGACGATTTCCCTTACCTATTAGGTCAAATAGGATTAGTTGGAAACGATTTCCTTTTTGATACTACTAGGGCCGCACGCGACCCCTTACCTATTAGGTCAAATAGGATTAGTTGGAAACTTTGCACCCCCAATTCTCGATAGGCATTTTTGACTAAATTAGCCTTACCTATTAGGTCAAATAGGATTAGTTGGAAACTCTTGTTCGTTTGAACTAATCTCAATCCAAGCATCGCACCCTTACCTATTAGGTCAAATAGGATTAGTTGGAAACGTTTCGTACCATTTTAGCTTAAATTCTTGCGGTTCCCTTACCTATTAGGTCAAATAGGATTAGTTGGAAACGTCCAACTCCGAGTGGAGTGTTTGGCTACTATGGACCTTACCTATTAGGTCAAATAGGATTAGTTGGAAACTAGAAAAGTAGGGCTAATTCATGAATTAGCCCTACTCTTACTCCTTACCTATTAGGTTAAATAGGATTAGTTGGAAACGCTAGTGCGAGCGAAATAAATAGGATGATGGCATATCCTTACCTATTAGGTCAATTAGGATTAGTTGGAAACCCCTTTCTAAGGAGGGACGCTCGCTTTAGGAATATTTCTATCCTTACCTATTAGGTCAAATAGGATTAGTTGGAAACTGTGCTTCCTCACTTTGCGCTCGAGCAAAGCTTTCCTTACCTATTAGGTCAAATAGGATTAGTTGGAAACTAGAAAAAGGGTTTCTTTATAAACCCTTTTTCTAATAAATTGTGTCAAATAAACAAGATAAAAAATGTTAAATATATCTTGACAAAAATCGATAAAAATGCTAATTAAATTACGAACAGCTTAATATGTCCCGTGGGAAACAGTGGGGCAAAAGCGAGCGGAAGACCGCCAAAAATGCCTCTTAGCTTAACTACTATAAGAATTCATCTTTCTATCGTATTGAGGACGACAGGGACTACCCCAAGCAACCTTTTGAGCGGGAATATCGGCAAATACGCTGCTTCTTGCCCCAATAACAACATTAGAGCCAATTTTTACCCCCGGAGCCAAAAAACAATCGGCCGCGATCCATGTACCATTACCGATGAGGATGGGAGTGGTTTTTAAGCCAAAAGAGCGATCGCCGGGATCGTGACTGCCAGTGCAAAGATAGCATTTTTGAGAAATCACACAATGACTGCCGATGGTAACATTATCTAAACTATAAATCACCACATCATCGCCAATCCAAGTATAATCGCCGATCGCCACTTTCCAGGGATAAGTCACCCTTACCGTCGGGCGAATTTTCACCCCAAGGCCGATTTTAGCCCCAAATAGCCGCAAAACAGCGCAGCGAAAGCTATCCATCTGGTGCAAACTGAGGGGAAAAAGAATTCCCTGTACTAACCACCAAAGTAGGATAATTGGATTAGAACGACCGCGATCGAACCAAGATTGATCGTAGGTACGCAGATCTAGCCACGCTTCCTCATCGGTGCGGATTTCTGGAGACATAGGACCTATTTAATCATTTCTACCGGTTGAGGTTCCGAGGGTTTAATCGGGGGATTAACATGGGTATTAACGTTTAATTTACCGCCAAATCTCCGTAATTCGTACAATTTAACCCCAATTTGGTATTCATACTGACTCAAAAGACGACCGTAGATATAACCAGCTTTGCCATCCAAGAAACCGAGACGGATAACATAAAAGAGAATAAAGCGCAGCAGCGGTTTAAAGGGCAGTTTTACCCAAATTTTCTTTAAAAAACGTTTTCTCTGCACCGCATCACCGAACAAGTTCGCTCCGATCGTGCCACTTTCGTCATTACCCGTGAGAATATTGTAATAAACCCGGGCCTCCCAGTTGGAATAACGATTATGTCTTTCTAACCAATGATAGATATCGCGGAAATCGATGTGCAGCATATCATTTTTCAGATACCCCACCTTGCCATCGAGGATAACGTGTTCGTGAACCTCGTTATCTCCCGTGTTGGGGATATCTTCCGTGTTTAAATTCTCGTATCTGCCCGACTTATGTTTAAATAAGCGCAGATTCCAGTCGGGATACTTGCCACCATAACGAATCCATTGTCCGAGGAAGAAGACGCGACGATTGAGATAATAACCGTTATAGTTGGGATCTTGGATCACGGTGGCGATTTCGTCCCATAGTTCGGGGGTGATTCTCTCATCACAATCGACGATTAATACCCATTCATTGCGAAAAGGCAGGTTATCAAGGGACCAGTTTTTCTTTTTCGGCCAACGACCATTAAAATAAAATTGGACTACATTGGCCCCATAGTTGGTAGATATTTCGATCGAGCGATCGCTACTTTGGGAATCGACGACAAACACTTCATCAGCCCTAGCAACACTCTCTAAACAGGCGGGAAGGTTGGATTCCTCGTTTTTGGCGGGAATCAACACCGAAACGGGAATTTTTTCTGATTGACTAAACATTGGTACACTGTGGCTAGGTAGAGTGTTCGCACCTTTCCTTAAAATCCTTAGTTACTCAGAAAGCGAGAACTAAGACCTAAGATTTTTTTTTAATCTTACTATACCTTATTCGGTTTTTTCCGTCATTCTCCTGCTCTCCTCTCTAAATTTCTAACTGCGAAATAGACGACTATACTGGGTTTCGTGGTTCATACTGGCAAAACTTAGCCCCCAACTCCAACTGGTCAGGTTTTCATCGGCTAAACTGATAATATCTGCTGTTGCTGTTAATAAACTGGGCTGTAAACCGATCAGAAGCGATTGTCCTAGGGTTTGTCCAAGGGGAATTAAACGCAATCCTGCATTAATTAAATTACTTGCCCAACTGTGTAAATAGCCTAAAACCGCTAATTCTTCCCCAATTTGCCAATGACTTGCCCCGATCGCAAAGGCGGTGGCATAATTGGCCTCTTCTGGTAGATTATCTCTGGCCGGTGCTAACTCTCGCAATAGGTTTAACAGCGATCGCCCCATTTGCCAGCTTTGTTGTCTTAATTCGGCCGTTTCCCGCGTTGCCGATAACCAATTATCCCAATAATTAAGTTTTGTAAAATCCTCTTGACAAAAACAACGATATACCCTTAGCAAAACAGC
>NZ_JASJFG010000499.1:0-6102 GCF_030065375.1 Microcystis sp. M49636_WE2
ACTAGGTTTTAATAATCCCGCTAAGAGCCGCAGCAGGGTTGATTTACCGCTGCCATTTGTCCCCAACAACATCCAAAATTCTCCTCTGGGAACTTGCAAAGAGCAGCCATTTAATACTGATTTCCCATTCGGCCAGCTAAACCAGAGATCTTTTACTTTTATAGTCATGAATTATCAGCCTTTTCAGTGATCAGTGATCAGTTATCAGTTATCAGTTATCAGTTATCAGTTTTGAGTTTTGAGCCGAAAGTGTTATGTAGGCGGTTGCCGTTTTTTGTCACTGATTACTGGTTACTGCTCACTGATAACTGATTAAAGAACTATTCTGTGGCTAAAGCGACAAACCCCGGCGCTCTACCAGTGGAGGCAGCCCCGGATTTTTGTGACACAATCACCGCACTGATCTGATCGCTCAAAACCGCCACCTTTTTATCGGTTTGTTTTTCGCAGGTTAATTCTAATAATTCTGGATTCGGCGATCGCATAGCGTTAATAATTGTTTGATACAAAGCGTCTGCCGCCGCTTCTTCCTTGCGCTGCACGGAAATGGGGATGGGCGAGAGTTTCAGGGTAATATCGATCGAATACATAGTTTAGCGTTCCCTTCCAAAAAACAAGTCAAAAACCATTGTATAACAGGGCTTGGGTGTTGGGGTTTTAGGGTGTTGGGGTTTTAGTTGAAATTCCCCTATCTCCCCATAGTTGCCCATCACCCACCGCCGATAACCTTAGGGTCATAAGGGACTTGCGTAGGAGAGGCAGCTCACCTGTTAACATTTCATGTAACATCATCTCCAACTCAAACAAATCGCTATAACTTCCTGCATCTTCCCCTAAAATTACCTCTGGAGCTGCATAGCTTTCAGTAAAAGCTTGAACACTGCGACTATTCTTTCTCAATCCTTGCCTTGCTGCCCCAAAATCGATTAAAACCAGCCGTTTTTCATCGGTAATTAAGACATTATCTGGTTTTAAATCTAAATGATAAATATCTTGCTTCTCATCATGCACTGCTTCCCAAGCACTGACTAAATCATTCATTACCGACTCAATATCTTTCTCATTTAATCTCTTTTCTGGTTGTTTATCGTAAAATATCTCTTAAAGTTTGTCCCTTCACCAATTCCATCACCAAATAAACGGTTATCTGGCAAGGGTTTTAAGAATTGTTAATTGATCTGTTTTTGCCAACAACTCATCTAACTCAGCTACCTCATCAGCGCAGGGCAAAGATGCTGCATTTCTCATCACTAAATCATCTAAACGGGTTGGCTCTACCAGGGCTAATTGACAACTTGCCAGCGCTTTTAATTCATCCACACTCAAACCAATCAAATAATCTTGATCGAGGCCTAATAGATTGGCAAATCGAGAATAGGTGTTCCAGTCTAATAAAACCCCAACTCGTTCCCGTTGCTCATTTGTTAAGTATTCTACCGGCTTGGACAGATCAGAAACACCCAGAAGACAATGTCATCCTATTTTAGTAATTAACTCCAGATAATGCTATCGATCGCCGATCAGGTTATCTTATTTTTGTTTTCCTAATTGTTAGGTTTTCTAAAAAGTTGAAAAAGTACGGGCGAAGCATTCGGATAGAAAATCTCTGGTTTCAGCGATAGGTTATTGTCCGAATGCTTCGCCCCTACAGGACGCAATTGCCGATCAGGTTATCTTATTTTTGTTTTCCTAATTGTTGGGCTTTATAAAAAGTTTCTAAACTGTGACTATCCCCGACAAAACGCCAGTGCCAGGGTTCATAATTAATACCCTGGGGATTATTTTCGGGGAAAGATAACTCGAAACTATACTGGGCAGCGTTATTTTGCAACCAACGAAAAGCGGCAGTATTAGCAAAACTGCTACTTAAATTCGTTGCGGGAGTGCTACCATCACCAATATCGATCGCATAACCGGTATGATGTTCGCTGTAACCCGGAGGTGCGCTCACTTCTGCTCGTTTGCGGGTTTGCTGATTGCGTTGTTTTTTAACTTCAAAAAAGAGCTTTTCTTGGGTTGCTTTCGATCGAAATGCGGAAATCGGCATTAAAATCACCCCCGACCTTCTCGCGTCACTCTGCATCTGGATAAAAGCCTTGGCTGCCGGTTTCCTTAAACGCATAGTACCATCCCCAGTAATGGGGGCTAATTCCGTCTCTGGGGCCTCTTGATAGGGTAAATGACCTAGAATGTTCTCAATCGGGCTAGGAGTGGCTTTAATGGGGGGGGATGGGTTAATAACCGGTTTTTTTACGGAAGCAGGGGGACGATTCAAGACTGCTATGGCAATTAGGCCGGTTCCCACCAGAGCGAGTAAACCGCTTGCGATCGCTATTAGACCCTGGGGATTAGTAGTTTTTCTGTACTGGTTGTCCCGCAAAGCTTCGGGAATATCATCGATCGGTTTCACGGTTTACTTACCCTCCTGCACCATAATTACATTATTCCCCGGCCACTCCATCTTGACGAGCAGCCTGTTGAACGGCGGCGGCCACAGCCGTAACTACACGACCATCAAAAACCGAGGGAATAATATTCTCTCGATCAAGATTAGCAGGAGTGATCAAAGAAGCGATCGCTTTGGCCGCTTCCAGATACATATTATCGGTGATTGCCCTAGCGCGACAGTCCAAGGCCCCGCGAAATAATCCGGGGAAAGCGAGAACATTATTAATCTGATTGGGATAATCGCTGCGTCCGGTAGCCACCACGGCCACCAAATCATTGATTAATTCCGGTTGAATTTCGGGAATGGGATTAGCCATGGCAAAGACGATCGCATCTTTAGCCATTCCCTTAACCATTTCGGGAGTCAATACCCCCGGTGCGCTCACCCCCAGGAAGACATCAGCGCCTTTGAGAGCATCCCCTAGCTTACCAGTGGCAGCCACGGCCCAAGCTTGTTTTTCTGGGGTTAAATCGTCCCGGTTTTGGGAGAGGATGCCATGGGAATCACAGAGGATTATATTTGTGGCTCCTGCGGTTTTAAAGAGAGTAGCGATGGCGATTCCCGCCGCACCCGCACCATTAATGACGATTTTGACTGTATCAAGCGATTTTTTGACAAATTTGAGGGCATTAATCAGGGCAGCCAGGGAAACGATCGCTGTACCGTGTTGATCATCGTGGAAAACGGGAATATTTAATTCCGCTCGCAGACGTTTCTCGATTTCAAAACAGCGTGGAGCGCCGATATCCTCTAGGTTAATACCCCCAAAAACCGGAGCGATTCTTTTGACGGTTGCGATGATTTCTTCGGGGTCTTGGGTGGCTAAACAGATGGGAAAAGCATCAATTCCGGCGAATTCCTTGAATAACATCGCTTTCCCTTCCATTACCGGCAGGGCAGCCTCTGGCCCGAGATTTCCTAATCCTAATACCGCGCTACCATCGGTCACTACAGCGACGGTGTTGCCCTTGATGGTCAATGAGTACACCAGTTCGGGTTGGTGAGCGATAGCGGTGCAGATGCGACCAACTCCGGGGGTGTAGGCCATGGCCAGGTCATCTTGGGAGGTGAGGGGAATACGACTCTCAATGGAGATTTTACCCCGACGATGGATATCGAAGGTGCGATCGGAAACTTTGAGCAGTTTAACATCTGGTAGAGCTTTAACCGCAGCGATAATCTGTTCCGCTTGGTCGGTACTAGCGGCATCAACCATAATCTCGCGGGTGCTAATCTTTAAATTGCGTTCGATCAGAGAAATTTGCCCTAAATTCCCCCCCACATCGGCGATCGCATTGAGGACAGAAGCGAAGGTTCCCGCTTGATTGGGGATTTCTATCTTGAGACTTAGACTATAGCTAGGATTGGGCGTTAAATGAACCATGCTGAAGGCTTCCAATACTGATAAATATTGATTATCTTCTATCTGTGAGGGACTTTGGTATCTAATCGTGCAGTTTCTTTAGCTATTAGGGTCTCTCTGGGCCTAACACCAGGGGAGCGGGGTGTGGGGTGTGGGGTGTGGGGAGATGGCAAATTAGGTTAGACTTTATCTTAATGAGAAAGACTGTAAATATGACTAGAGAATTATATCCGGCGATCGATCCCTATTGTACTGGTTACTTAAAAGTATCGGCTCTCCACACAATCTATTATGAAGAAGTGGGCAATCCCCAGGGTAAACCGGTAGTATTTCTCCATGGCGGGCCTGGAGGTGGTATTGAGGGGATTTATCGTCAGTATTTCGATCCACAGAAATGGAGAATTGTCCTTTTTGATCAACGGGGTTGCGGGAAAAGTACCCCCCACGCTGAGTTAAGAGAAAATAACACTTGGCTGTTAGTGGCAGATATCGAAAAACTACGAGAATTATTAAAAATTGATCGCTGGGTAGTTTTTGGCGGTAGTTGGGGAAGTACCCTATCTTTAGCCTACAGTCAAACCCATCCCGAACGCTGTTTAGGCTTAATTTTGCGCGGGATTTTTCTACTGCGAGAAAAAGAATTAAAATGGTTTTATCAAGAGGGAACCAGTTATATTTTTCCCGATATTTGGCAGAATTATTTAGCACCTATTCCCCCGGAAGAAAGGGGTGATTTGCTGGCCGCTTATTATCGGCGACTGACTAGCGATAACCCCCAAATCCGTCTAGAAGCTGCCAAAGCTTGGTCAATTTGGGAGGGAAGTACCAGCAAATTAATTCCCGCGGACAATTTAATCGAGAGATTCGGTCAGGATAATTTTGCCGAAGCTTTTGCACGCATTGAATGCCATTATTTTGTCAATAAGGGTTTTTTAGAGACGGATAACCAACTGATCGAAAATGTTGATAAAATCCGCCATATTCCCGCGGTTATCGTGCAAGGACGTTATGATATTGTTTGTCCGATGATTTCTGCTTGGGAATTACATCAAGCTTGGCCGGAAGCGGAATTTATCATTGTTCCCGATGCGGGACATTCGATGACAGAAGTGGGAATTCGTAGTGCTTTAATTGAGGCTACCGATAAATTTGTTAACTTATAAATCACCTAATTATCGTGATGATTTTGCCAAATTTGTTCGTAGGCTTTTTCCATATCTAGGGTAAATTTTTTCCCATTCCAGAGGGGAGATATATGACGAGATTGACGTAATTGATAACGAATTTCTTCCCTTAAATTTTGATCTAATCCTAACTTAATTCCCCACTGCACATATTCCTCATCACTCCAAGCTATACCCTGACTAATGCCGGCATTTTTCATAAAAGTATAGCTATTACGGGCTGCAAATTGTTCACCAACCCTAGTGACTAAAGGAATCCCCATCCAGAGGGTTTCTAGGGTTGTGGTAGCACCACTATAGGGATAGGTATCGAGAACTATATCAGCAATTCCTAGATTAGCGCGATGGGTTTCCTCATTGAAATCATTGGGCAAAAATCTTAATCTATCTTGACTAATTCCCAATTCGTCGGCACTTTTGAGAAATAATTCTCGAATGGTTTCTTTGTCGGCAAAACCTTTGATTAAAAGATAGCTATTAGGAACCTGTTGAAGAATCTGCAATTGCAGACAAATCATGTTTAAAGTGCGTTTTAATCCCGATTGCACGGTCAGATAAATAATAGCATCATCGGGAATATTTAAATCAGTTCTTCTCCTAGTGGGAACACCCACTTCAAAACCATCCACGGATAAATAAGAGTTAGGAAGTCGGATAATTTTTTCTGAATAAATTTCTTGAGCATTTTCGGGTAAAACGTAGTTATCGGCAATAAAATAATCAATAGCAGGGATTCCCGACGCATCTAATCCTAACCAGGTTACTTGTATCGGTGCTGGTTTTAAAGCCATTACTAGATAAGTTGTATTATTGGTTAAGCTATCAATATCCACTAAAATATCTAAGTTATCTTGACGAATTTGTGCAGTTATTTGTTCAATTTTTGCGGGCAAGTTATAGCTATAATCTGAGTTATTTATAAACCATTTTTCAGTAATTTCGTCCGCTGCTTGGTTGACAAAATAGGTGTAAATTTCAAATTTATCTCGATTATGATAGTGAAATAACCAGCGACTTAACCAACCCACAGAATGACGACGGAGAGTATGGGCAATATAACCAATTTTTATTTTTCTTGCTGGAGATTTTGGAGAAGAAACAGGAGC
>NZ_JASJFG010000598.1:0-2063 GCF_030065375.1 Microcystis sp. M49636_WE2
GCGGGTAGTGGCCGGTTTAGAGAAGAAAAGCCGGGTTCTCTCGGAAAAAGAGAAGAAAATCGTCGCTTATCACGAAGTTGGTCACGCTCTCGTCGGTGCAGTTATGCCGGGGGGTGGTAAAGTTGCTAAGATTTCGATCGTGCCTCGCGGCATGGCAGCCCTCGGTTATACCCTGCAAATGCCCACGGAAGACCGTTTCCTTATGGATGATACGGAATTACGCGACCAAATTGCTACTCTTTTAGGCGGTCGGGCTGCCGAAGAAATTATCTTCGGTAGTATTACTACTGGGGCAGCTAATGACCTGCAGCGGGCGACAGACTTGGCCGAACGCATGGTGACAACCTATGGTATGAGTAAGACCTTGGGTCCCCTAGCCTACGAAAAAGGTCAACAGAATAGTTTTCTGGGAGATGGCATGATGAATCCCCGGCGTTTGGTGAGCGATGATACGGCCAAAGCGATCGATAATGAAGTGAAAGAGATTGTCGAAAATGGTCATCAGCAGGCCCTGGATATCCTTGCTCAAAATCGCGATTTACTCGAAGAAATTGCCCAAGAAATCCTCAGTAAAGAGGTGATTGAAGGGGAACAATTGCAAGCACTGCTCGAGCGCGTTAAACCCCTCGATCGAGAACCTGTTACTGTTTAGATTGATTTGATTTTTGCCTTACCCCATCTTGAAGAAAGATGGGTTTTTTGCCATTATACTAAATCCAGTTATTAAAAATTGATTATTTATTCTTCCTTTTGCCTCTCCGCAGTCCCAGAACCCTACAGCGTTCCAATTAATCTTAACCCCTATTAGAGATTGAAACTGGGAGGCAAAAATCAGCGATACTGATATTGAGATCACGATGGTGAATCCAGAAGAGCTAAAGGAGACAGAAAATGGCTAACGAAACCGTCACTTATTCCCTAGAAGCTGTTTTGACAAGGATTGAGGGGAAAATCGACTCTCTGGAAAAACGGATCGATGAGAGATTTGATCAGGTAGATGAGAGATTTGATAAGATAGAAGAACGGTTGACAAAAGTGGAAATAGGACAAGTCGAACTCAAAGGGGAGATTAAAGCCTTGGATGAGCGACTAACCACAGAAATTAAAGGGTTAACTGCAAGAGTTGCCTATCAGGAATTTACCAATCGGGGGATTCTCATCGCTCTGGTTGTAGCCATTTTAGGAGGGGCTGCTAAACTTTTTGGTTTTTTCCCCAATCCCTAACAGCGATCGCCCTAAAATGCTGTAGAATTAACTTGACAAATATTAAAACGCAGCCAAAGACTCTCTGGGAAATGCAGTTAAATAATTGGATGGCAACCTAAAAATATGAGTGAATTAACTATTCGTCCAGCTAAAATTACTGGTGTCATCCCAGATTCGATCGCCGCCGAGATAGGTTTTGAAATCGGGGATGCGCTCGTCTCTATTAATGGTAATCGTCCCCGGGACTTAATCGATTATCAATTTTTATGTGCCGATGAATTTTTAACCCTAGAAGTGCTTGATAGTCAGGGCAAAACTCACCAAGTAAAAATCGAAAAAGATTATCATGAAGACTTAGGTTTAGAGTTTGAAACTGCCCTTTTTGATGGCTTAATTCAGTGTAATAATAAATGTCCTTTTTGCTTTATCGATCAACAACCAGAGGGCAAAAGAGAAACTTTATACTATAAAGATGATGACTATCGCTTAAGTTTTCTCTATGGCAGTTATTTAACCTTAACTAATCTCACCTCAAAAGAATGGCAGCGGATCGAAAAGATGCGAATCTCACCGCTTTTTGTGTCCGTTCATGCCACGGAACCCGATCTGAGAATTCGTCTCTTAAAAAATCCCCGCGCTGGTCAAATTTTAGACCATTTAAAATGGCTACAAGCCAGACAATTACAAATTCATGCACAAGTGGTAGTTTGTCCCAATATTAATGATGGAATTCATCTCGAAAGAACCCTGTTAGATCTGGTTTCTTTTCATCGGGGAGATATTCCCTGTGTGGAGTCGATTGCCGTAGTTCCCGTGGGATTAACCCGCTTTCGTCCCCAAGAAGATGAATTAATTCC
>NZ_JASJFG010000739.1:0-3128 GCF_030065375.1 Microcystis sp. M49636_WE2
AGCGCACCATCGGGAAATTCGGCACTAATCGCCTCTACTTTGCCCTCTAGGGGAATTTGGGCTAAAATTTGCCAAGCTTGTCGGTATTGGCGTTCCTGTTGGGAGTTAAAGAATTTTTGCTGGTTTTTATCGCTATTATCTAACCATCCCGTCGGTTCACTAATTAAGGTGAGAGCCTGCATTTTACCGCCATCGCGACCACCGCGGCCGATTTCCTGTAGGTATTCCGATAGTAAAGCTGGGGGTTGGTAGTGGACAACCCAACGCACGTCGGGTTTATTGATACCCATGCCAAAAGCTGAGGTACAGACAACAAAAGTTAAATCCCCCCGCAGCCAATTTTGTTCTATTTCCCGACGCTGAAAGGGGGATAAACCGGCATGATAGGCACTGGTGCGATAATGGAGAGATTGCAACCATGCCGCTAAATTTTCACTATGGCGACGGGAACGAGTATAGATCAGGCCGGATTGTCGAGGTTGACCGGTGAGGAAGTTTAATAGTTGATGACGACGACAACCGGGGCTAATACATATTTTGGTGCTTAAGTCAAGGTTTTGACGGTAAGGATTTATTAAGAAAAGCTGTGGTTTTTCTAGTTGTAAGATGCGGGTGAGCGTCTCACGGGTAGCGGGGTTAGCGGTGGCGGTGAAAGCAGCGATCGCTATTTGGCTGCCGGCCGGTTTTGATTGTAGAAGAGCGGGACGGACAGCCCCAAGACGACGGTAAGCAGGACGAAAATTATCGCCCCACTGGGTTAAACAATGGGCCTCGTCGAGGATGAGAGCGTTAATTTTAACGTGGGGAAGGGTTAATTTTGACCAGAGGGGCGGACTTAAGAGGGTTTCTGGGGAAAGATAGAGAAGTCGCAGGGTTTGATCTGCGATCGCTGCTAAGGTTTTCTTTCTCTGTTGTCGGGGGATTTCATTATGAATCAGGGCAACGGGTAATTTTTTGGCTAATAATTCCTCCACCTGATTTTCCATCAGGGCAACTAAGGGGGAAATCACTAGGGTTAAGCCGGTTTTTAATAAAGCGGGCAATTGAAAACAGATAGATTTACCGAATCCCGTGGGCATGACAATCAGGGCATCTTTTGCCGCTAAAATCGTCTCGATAATCTCCTGTTGGGGAAAGCGAAAGCTATCATAGCCCCAAATTTTCTGAAAAATAGTCCGGATGCTTTCGGTATCTTGGGAAGACATGGGTTAACTGCTGGGAATTATGAATTATGAATTATGAATTATGAATTGGGGAGCAGGAGAGTGGGGAGTGGGAATTATGAATTATGAATTGGGGAGAGGGGAGAAGGGAGCGGGGGAGAGGAGAGCATTTGTATCAAAATTCAGGGGCTGGTTTAAAGGCGCAACTGGTTAGAAACCTCTGGGTTAAACAGTTTGAGCGGTTTTTACTATCCTGGAAGGGTAACAATTTTTCCCATAATTGAATTTTTTTTGCACTTCTTTAATAATCTGTTACACTTATAGCGATCAATCCTTGTCTGGGGAATTACTGATGACTGAACCTGTTAGCACCACTGACCCCGCAGTAGAAACCGCCACCGAAGCGCAACCCAGTTACGTCAAGCTGGCGATGCGGAATATGGTCAAGAAAAAAGGCGTCTCGTTAAAACACTTTTTTTTGACTACAGCAGCCCTATTAGGCTTTTTTGTCGGTGTTTCCTATCTGACGCGTCCCTAGGATGAAATCTGGTGAGTGAGACTTTGCCCCTAGGGGTGGATTTATGCCTACAGGATAATTATTTTGATCCCGGAAATAGTCCTGTGGATGGGGAAACTTGGCACTATTGGTTGGAGACATGGTTAGGCTATCTATCGGATTATCTCCCCGTTGCCGCCGGTTATGAACTAAGTTTGCGTTTAACAGACGATCGAGAAATTCAGACCTATAATTGCCAATATCGCCACAAAGATCAACCGACGGATGTTCTCGCTTTTGCCGCTCTGGAAGTGGATTTACCAGTGGATGAGGGCATTTTAGAGACAGAACCTTTATATTTGGGGGATATTATCATCTCTGTGGAGACAGCACAACAACAGGCTTTAACACAAAATCATTCTTTGGCGCGAGAATTGGCCTGGTTAACTGCCCACGCTTGTTTACATCTTTTGGGTTGGGATCATCCCGATGAAACAAGTCTGTTAGAAATGCTATCTTTACAGGAAACTTTGTTAAAAACCGTCGAAATGCCGATACATAGTTAGTTGTTTTTGTCAAGCATTATTGAGGAATATGAAGACAAACTATCATAAAGCCAACCAATCTACCAGCCTATCTAATCCCTATCTCAACAATAACTTTATCCCTCGATCGGGACAGGTGAGTGAGGGCAACAATTCGACTCAAAGAGAATACGCTTGGCAAGTCGCCTCGAATCTATTAGTCAGTTTTCGCTACGCTTGGGCCGGAGTCCGTTATGCTTTTGTCAGTCAAAGAAATTTTCGCATTCACACCCTGATTACCCTAGTAGCGATTAGTTGGGGCTTATTTTTGCGGGTTGATGCCCTGGAAATGGCGATTGTCACCCTTACCTGCGCTCTGGTGATGGTCTTAGAATTAATCAACACTGCCCTAGAATCAGTGGTGGATCTGACGGTGGGGCAATCCTACCATGATTTAGCCAAAATAGCGAAAGATTGTGCCGCTGGTGCCGTTTTAATCGCCTCGATCGCCGCTTTACTCGTAGCGGCTTTTATTTTTATTCCCCATTTATTAGTTTAAGCGGGAAGCTTTTTTCCGTGTTGCCAAAGGCACGGCGTAGCCGTCCAGTAAACAGTGAACAGTGAACTGAAAACTCAAATCTGATCACTGATTACTGTTTACTGAATTTAAACCGCGTAGGGGAAACTTCAGTACAAATGCTCGAACTTCCTCTCCCTGCTGCCAACTCCGGCACTGCGGTGCAGTCTTAACCAGTAATATTAGATAGTCAACAGCTTAACTGATCACTGATAACTGATCACTGATAAGTAGGGTCTGCTGAAAAAGTTTTTCCTGGGGGTAGGGTGTGGGGTGTGGGGTGTGGGGTGTAGGGTTTTACCGATTTTCAGGTGGTCAACTACCTAATTTTCAGGGAAAAAGTACCTCAATTTTCCCCCTGATCACTC
>NZ_JASJFG010000747.1:0-4578 GCF_030065375.1 Microcystis sp. M49636_WE2
AGATATTTTAAAACTGTCTCTTGAAGCTAATTATGATGATTATCTTGAAAAAAAATGATAATTAGACAGAAGTTCTCTATGTGAACAAGAGAACTTTATCTTCTTTTGTTTTCAAAATGAGAATTGCTGTTGTCAACCAACCTATTTGCCGCCAGAGTGGATGGTATTGATCATGGTGGCGGTCTCGTTAAGTTGGGGCTTTTCTAAGGGTGTTGTGGTGGAATAGATCTGGCAGCAAGGTATTTTCTCAATTTTTTAGGAGCGTGTCAACCGTTATACTCCAGGAGGATGGGCGACTGTGACATAATTTGGGACTAGGTACGGTAAGAGTCGCTAGTGAACCCCGTTAGCCTTGGAGACTTCCTTGCTAGACACCATTTCCACCCTATCCCCAAAACTAACAGCGATCGAAACCACGGGAAATCCTCTCCCGAAAGTTGCCAATTGTTCCTCTACCTGTCGTTACTGTCGGTTTTATAAGTTTCAGGGGAGAGGAAATGGCTATTGTCAACGCTTGGGAGTCCCTGTTCACAGTCATTGGCGCGCTTGTCCTTTAATTTGTCCACCTTTCGCCCCTTCCTGGGAAAGGTCGGAAAATGGGCAATTTTAAGTAGTTATCTGGATTTTACCACCTGTATCGAGCAATTTTTTCCCCATCCCGCTCCCTGCGAGGATGGGGTTTTAATCGAAACCGATACTTTCCACTCCACCGCTATCGGGACTGGTGGCGACAAAATAGAGAATTCCCGATCCTAGACAGGCGATCGCTATACTAAAGCAAATAATCCAGACTTGAGCGGGTTCGTAGCTATTACTATCGATCGCTCGCCGGATGAGAAAATACCGGCGCGTGGCGATGACAACGATTAATAATCCCACCATAGCGAAGACAAAACCCAACAACCACCCCAATCCTAGTACAGTAGAAGATGCCGTCCGTAAACGCAAAATGACCAGACCAAAACCCATCAAAGCGATCGAGGCGCGCATCCAAGACAGATAGGTGCGTTCGTTGGCCGAATGATCTCGCCAGTAATCGGGGTTAAATTTCTGCTTTGTCTTTCGGGATTTAAACAGCATAGAGGAGTTCCTCGCAGTGAAGTTCAATAAAATCAAGTATTCTTTCTTATGGTTTTAATAAATTGTTTTTATCATCTAGTTTTTCGCTTATCTTTAACCAATTCAAGGGACTTAAGCAGATTATCATCCATAAATAGCGGAAGTTTACCGTCCCATCTTTCGATCGCTTTGTTCTGTAAAACTTCTGGACTTAAGGAATCTTGGAGAATGCGATGAGCTGCCGCCTCTCCTTTAGCCAGATTGATTTTCACTTCCGATTCTTTCAGAGCTTTCAGCACCATAAAACCGGCTTTTTTGGCCTCCTGTTCGGCAATTTGTTTGGCTTCCACCGCGTCGGTAAAGCGATCGGAAAAATTGACATGAACCAAAGAAATATCATCGACACCGATATGATAATTTTTCAGTCTTTCGCTCAAACGAATATCCACTTCTCCTTTCACCTCCTCCCGTTTAGTAATTAATTCTTCGGCGGTATATTTAGCCATAACTGCCTTGAGAATTTCCTCCACTGCTGGATCGATTACTCGTTCAATGACAGCCGCTTCATCGCCAATTTGTTGAAAAATAGTATTAACTTCTGATGCTAAAATATGCCAATTCAGGGCTACATCTGTAAATACTTCCTGTAGGTCTTTGGAGGAAGCTTCGGCCGCTATCTGTTGTTTTTGGATTCTCACACTTAGTTTTTTTACCGTGTTAACAACGGGAATAATCCCGTGAATGCCCTCATTAAGTATGTGATCTTGCACCTGTCCAAAAACCATTAAAACCCCTCTTTCTCCAGCATTGACAATCACGAAAGGATTAAAAATAATCGCCAAAATTAATAACAAAAAAAAGAGATTGCTTGGTCTAGCTAAAAGACGATTTTTAGGCATTCTTGGTTAAGACATTAAAAATAAACGATAGGATCGGCTGTCAACTAATATATAAATCCCTAGAAAAATATAGATAAAAGGACTAATTTTATGTCCGTAGTTTGTAACCACTTTAGCTATCCTGGGATGGGTAATCAAAAAATAGGCTAGGAGGCACCAAATCCCCATCATGAGATAAAAAACTATCATAATAATTAAGACGTGCATCGGGGAATTATTGGCAAAAAGAGAGGTATAGATACCAATATTATCACCACCATTAGCAACGGTCACGGCGGCAACGTAATAGGTTTGGGAGGGAAAACGAGGAAAAAAGGAGCGATTTTTAGAATAATTAACATCTTCTCTTACTTCTTGAATGTAATCCTCATTTTCCCTTGACAAAAGTTGTTTAATGCCGATAATCAAAGGAATAAATCCTAATAGACCAATCCATTCTTTAGAAACCAGTAACCCAAATAGTAACCCGAGGGAACTAGCTAGGAGAATCAGGGTAAAACCGAGGTATTGACCAATAATCAGGTGTCGAGGTCGAAAATTAGCATTAAGTCGCGAGAAAAACAACATTAGCACCATCAGATCATCGAGATTTGTGGCTACAAAACTCGTCACGCTAGTAATTAAAAGGGCTACTAACCAATTCATAGATTGAAAAAAGAGATAATCCTTCCCATTCTAAATCTCGTAGTGCCAGATGTCCTCCTCTCGTAAAAGAAGACGATGGACAGGAAGACGTTCCACGGCCCCCTGTTGTTCTAGACTATTAAGTGCGCGGGTAATTGTGACTCTGGTGGTTCCTAATAAGTCAGCGATATCCTGATGAGTTAGACGCACATCAATTAATTGTCCAGTACCAGTTTGTTTACCAAATTGATTGCCTAACCATGACAGTAATTTCACAACCATAATATCAGTACGTTTGTAGCTACGAATAATACTTAGCTCTTGTGCTTGCTGAAGATGAGACAGCAGAATTTCTGCCATTTGATAACTCTCAACTGTGGAAAAGGAAACTGCTTGTACAGGAGTGATGCACTCAACTTGATAGGGATTGACTCTCTCTAGGGTTTTACCGACAAAACTGCCAGGTCCCCACAATCCCAAGACGATCAGGGTTCCATCTTCTAACCAGGTGGAGGTTTTCACGACTCCACTCTCGATTTTCCAGAAATTAGGGTTTCTGAGGGGCAAAATCGCCCGATTATCAAAGTGCCAGCGATGGGGGGTTGGTGGTTGATAGGTAAGCGTCATGATTGGTAAGTAGTCGTGCAAAATTAATTTTCTAGTCGAGACTCCGAGACAGGAGACAGGAGACAGGAGACGGGAGACAGCTATTAGGGATCGGATTTGATAATTTTGGGGTAAAAACGATAATTACCCCAAAAAAGACCGATTGTATGCCCTTGCAAGCCCTATTTATTTCGGGGTGCTAGTCTTCTCCAGTTCCGTTGTGGCCGAGGAGATCAGTTCTTGCCAAGCTCGATCGCTTTCCTGTAGAGTTTGTTTAACAGCGTCGATGGTCTTTTCTACGCGAGTTTTCAGGAAAGGGGAAGCATTGTCTTTGAGTCGTTCGGTGTCGTCGGCTAAGATATCGATCGTCTCGGAGGTATTAACGAGGCTATTTTCTAGGGTAATAAGGTTGTTTTGCAGGGTTTCACTGAGTTTAGCCCCGGATTTGGTCAATTTTTTCGTCAATTTACTCACTTTTTCCCCTAGATCGTCAATATTATCCGCTAAGTCCTCTAGGTTGTCCTGTTGAGCTTCGATAATCTTCTTGTCGAGAGAAGGAGCGGCTAGTTGAGCCTTGAGGTCATCGATAGCCGATTTTGCCGCTTGGATGGCTTTTTCATAGGCAATTTGGGCATCTTCCAGAATTTTTGGGCTAGAAACCTCATTTTTTTTCTTAACGGGTTCCACCACAGTGCCACCCGTTGCCGTTGCACGGTCGATGACGGCCAACTGTTCGGGGAGTAGGGGCAAGGCGATCGCATTTCCCCTTCCCCCTAGGAGCAAAGTGACAGTTAAGAGGAAAATCAGCAGCCGGAAAACTTGATTTTTGAGGCTTTGAAAGCTCTTATTTCGGTTGATCATAGTTGAATTTTCTCCTGTTCAGAAAAGTGGTTACTCTATCTAAATATTATCACATAAAATTTTTGTTTTGTATTTGTTTATAATAAATTTTTCATAAAATTTATTATATTTTTTTGACCAATAAATTGCAGAAAAAACATAATCTTTTCGAGGTAAAAGCCAGTAAAGAAAAGCTTTTGCCCTCTCAAGAAAAATTAATTTTTATCACTTTTTTTATTAATGAGATGCTGAATTATCCGATGGATTTATTTCTTGATTAATCGTAGATATTTTCTTACGACCTTTAATATATTTGCCTAAAGATTTATTTTTCTTAAGTCGTTTAATGCCACTTAAAGTGCACAGAGAGAATAGAGTTCCCACCAGAACCATCTGCCATAAACCGCAACCAGAAGCCGCGCCTAATCCTGCCGCTAACCAGATAGTCGCCGCCGAAGTCAAACCTTTCACTTGTACCTTATTTAGTTCCCGATGGGATTGTTGTAGGATGATTCCCGCCCCTAAAAAACCGACACCAGAAGCGACCCCT
>NZ_JASJFG010000379.1:0-10441 GCF_030065375.1 Microcystis sp. M49636_WE2
ACTCTCCCACGGTGTCGATTTACAAAATTCCAGCTATCAAGTCTATCAACTACTCTACCAAAACGATCGCGATCAACCGGCCGTCGCTGATTTGTTAGGAAAAGCTGAAAATATCTTGACAAATATGATGGTTTATGATACAAGTTTAGAGCCAATTTTAGAGATGGTGCGATCGGCATTAAATCAGGTGGTGGAAGCGGGACAGGAAATCAACGTTTATGGGGATAGTCTAGAGGCAGATCCCGAGAGATTGAACGAGATAGAAGAGAGAATTATCCAACTTAAGCGCATTTGTCGCAAGTATGGCCCAAGTTTAGCCGAAGCACTCGATTATTATCAGAAATTACAACAGGAATTAGCGGAGTTGACGGGAGAAGGACAATCGATTGAGGAATTAGAAAAAATTTGTCAGCAACAGGAAAACATCTATCGAGAAACTAGCACCCAGTTAACCTTTTTGCGACAAGAAACCGCTAGTCAACTAGAAAAACAATTGGTACAGGAATTAAAACCTTTAGCCATGGAAAAGGTGATTTTTGTCTGTCGGATTGACCCGGGTAATCCTAGCAGTCTGGGAGTCGATCAGGTGGTATTTTATTTTAGTCCCAATCCGGGGGAAAAAATCCAACCTTTATCCAGTACCGCTTCCGGAGGAGAAATGAGTCGTTTTCTCCTAGCATTAAAGTCCTGTTTTTCCCAATCCCAATCGGCAGCAGCCACCCTAATTTTTGACGAAATCGATGCGGGAGTATCGGGAAAAGTTGCCCAGGCAATTGCCGATAAATTAGATCAATTAGGTCAAAAATATCAAGTTTTATGCGTTACTCATCAACCCTTAGTGGCTGCTTTAGCTGATCACCATTTTCGAGTTTATAAACAAATGATTGCCGAAGATAATCCCACTAATCTCTCGGAAATTCGCACGGTTGTCCGGGTTACTTCTCTCGATAATCGTCAGACGAGAAGGGAAGAATTGGCACAATTAACGGGAGGAAATTCGGCAGCAGATGCCATCGCTTTTGCCGAGTCTTTATTGGAGAAAGCGGCTGCTAAAAAACAGTAGGATTTAACCTTGAAATTGACTGATTAACCAACGTCCCACCTGACTTTGATCTCTGGTGCGTGCCTGTTGTAAAGCTGACTCTAAAACCGCAAGTTTTAAATTAGGTAAAACCTTTGATATATCAATTCTTTTACTACCTCGATCGATTATTTCAAAGGCGAATATTTGAGGATCATCTACCTGAACACTCCAGTATTCACTAACCCCTAATTCTTCGTAGAGTAAGCGTTTATTACCTAAGTCATCATTGAGGGTAGATTTTGAGATTTCAATGACTAAATCTGGTGGGGGATACTGATTTAAATCAATAATCGAAGTACCGTAGGGAATCAGATTAGCTTTCTCTGCAAAATAATAAGATATATCCGGTTGAACTTCTCGATAACCAGACCTGCGAAAACTGCAATTATCTTTGGCATTAAAGGCCAGATTTTTTAGGGTAGCATAGAGACTAACAGCAAAGATCAAAATAGCATGATCGCTGGCATGATCGTTACCAATAGGAGTCATTTCTAATCGATAATAGCCATTGTAATAATAACTTTTTCCTTGATTTTCTGGGAAGTTTTTAATTGCTTCTAAGTATTCTTCCCAACTAGCTTTAATCCATAAATCTGTCGAGATAGTAGTTTCTAGCTGTTGCATAATATTAGCCTCGATTTTATGTAGTTAACCTTGAAATTGAGTGATTAACCAACGTCCCACCTGACTTTGATCTCTGGTGCGTGCCTGTTGTAAAGCTGACTCTAAAACCGCAAGTCTTAAATTAGGTAAAACCTTTGATATATCAATTCTTTTGCTACCTCGATCAATTATTTCAAAAGCAAATATTTGGGGATCATCTACCTTAACACTCCAGTATTCACTAACCCCTAATTCTTCATAGAGTAAGCGTTTATTGCCTAGATCATCATTAAGGGTAGATTTTGAGATTTCAATGACTAAATCTGGTGGGGGATACTGATTTAAATCAATAATCGAAGTCCCATTTGGTATCAGATTCGCTTTTTCTCCTAGATAGTAAGATATATCTGGCTGCACTTCTCTAATTCCTTTTTTACGATAAGAACAAGTGGGGAGTCCTTGAAAAGGAATTTCTTTGAGGATAGCGTAGAGACTCACCCCCAAAAAGACAACATGATGATCTCTAGCGTGTTCAAATCCAATAGGAGTCATTTCTAATCGATAATAGCCATTGTAATAATAACTTTTCCCTTGATTTTCTGGTAAGTTTTTAATTGCTTCTAAGTATTCTTCCCAACTACCTTTAATCCATCGTTCAGTTATCCCCCTAGTTTCTAGCTGTTGCATAGTTATCCTATCCCGCTTTGAACTTTTTCTGTAATTATAGCAATTATCGACAAAATCAGAACCAAGGAACCGAGCAAGTATAATGATAGAATAGATTAATCGAGGAAAAATTAGCCCAATTATGACCACAACTTATGATTATATAATTATCGGTGGTGGTATCACTGGTTCCGCCTTAAGCTATGAACTAGCCAACCTAGGCAGTCGAGTCCTCTTATTAGAAAAAGAAACCCATCCCCTCAACGCCACTTTCTACAGTTACGGGGGTTTAGCCTATTGGTCGGCTACCACAGAAATCCAGAGAAAATTATATCAAGAAGGTCGAGAAATTCAGCGCAATTTATCCCAAGAATTGGGCATAGATAATGAATACCGGGACCTAGAGCTAATTCTCACCGTGAACCCCGAAGATGATCCGGTCACTGTGGCCGAAAAATTTGCTATCTTTGCTATTACCCCCGAAATTCTCGATCCGCAAGCAGCGATCGCTTTAGAACCTTTATTAAATCCCGCAGCTATCTCCGGAGTTTTACGACTACCCCACGGTCACATTAACGCCGAAAAAACTAATCTTGCCTATCAACAAGCTTTTCTACGTCTGGGAGGCACGATTATTCGGGAAGCTGTCATCGAATTAATTGAAACTGCATCGAGAATTACCGGCGTAAAAACTCCTAAAAATAATTATTCTGCCGGGGAAACTATCGTCTGTGCCGGGGGATTAACTCGGTCTTTACTGCAAAAATCCGGTATTACTGCTCCCGTCTATTTTACCCATGCCCAGGTGATCAAAATTCCCCCCACTGAGATCAAATTAAACACCCTAGTTATGCCCGCAATTCCTGCCAGATTGCTATTAGAGCAAAAAATCACCCAACTAGAAAAGCAGGGCATTTGGCAGAGAGAAACCCCAGAAATAATTGCCAGTGTTTTAGAAACGGGGGCGGTACAATTCCGGGATCAAAGCCTTTATCTAGGGCAAATTAGCGCCATTGTCACCGATCCAGACGGGATTTTAAACCCTCTGGCCGGGGAAAAAGCAATCCGCACCGCCGTGGGGACATTGCTGCCCTCTTTAGCCGCTCTCCCCGGCAGCTGTCATCATTGCCTAGTGGCCTTTGCCCCCTCGGGACGGCCTCTGGTGGGAGCGATCGCCGATAAAGTGGGATTGCAGGTATTTTCTGGCTTTACCAGTACACTTGTATCGGCTCCGCCCCTGGCCCGACGTTTCGCGCGTCATCTGCTGGGGGAAAATGACGAGATAATTACTAATTTACAAAAGTTAAGAGAGAAATTAACTGATGGTTGCAATTAATCCTAATCGACTTTTTCCAACTGCCAAAGAATTTGGTTTCCCTCCCGTCTGACCCGGGAGATTACCCAATTTCGCCACGGCCAATGGTCGCCTCGACTGGTAACGGCCCCTGGATTAATATCCATTAAATCGGCCACTTCGGCGCTGGTAATCAAATAACCGCGATTGGCCACTTCATCGGCAATGCGTAGGGTTTCGATGAGATTTCTTAGCTGGTCAACTCTTTCTCCCCGGGGTAATTGGATTTCATCGCCAGCGCTATTAGGTGGTTCATTCATAGTTAGGGTCTGGTCAAAGTTTATTAACAATTAAAAATTGTCGGTTGAGGCAAACAAGCAAGCTTCCCCTATCGTTATTCTATCGATTCTATCAATAATAGTTGTCATCAAAACAGTCCTATCTCCTCAAATCTTACCGTCAGATTTTTACTAAAACCCGAAAAACCCCTTGACAAGAAAAACAAAATATAGTAGAGAAATCAGGGAAAGTGGTTAGCGGTCACTGATAACTGATAACTGATAACTGATAACTGATCACTGATAACTGCTATAAAATTGGACTAGCCTTTTTCCCCAGAAAAAAATTTCCCCATCCATGACCTTAATCCTCTACAACACCCTCAGTCGTCGCGAAGAACCCTTTACTCCCCTCATCCCCGGCATTGTCTCCATGTATTGCTGCGGCATTACCGTCTATGATTATTGCCATTTGGGTCATGCGCGTACCTGTGTGGTTTGGGATGTGGTGCGGCGTTATTTAGAGTATCTCGGCTATAAAGTGCGCTATATTCAGAATTTCACTGATATTGACGATAAAATTCTCAATCGGGCTAAAAATGAACATACCACCATGGCAGCCGTAGCCGAGAAATTTATCCAGGCCTACTTTGAGGATATGGAAAAATTAGGAGTCAGACCGGCGGACGCTTATCCCCGGGCCACTCATACCCTCGACGGCATCAAGCGCCTAGTCTATGAATTAGAACAAAAAGGCTATGCTTACCCCAGCGATGGCGATGTGTACTATTCCGTCCGTCGTTTTTCTGATTATGGCAAACTATCAGGGCGAAAACTGGATGATTTGCAAGCCGGGGCCAGCGGCCGGGTAGAAACCGACGACCCGGAAGCAATTAAAAAACAAGACCCCTTTGATTTTGCCCTCTGGAAGGGGGCAAAACCGGGGGAACCTAGTTGGGATTCTCCCTGGGGCCAAGGTCGTCCAGGGTGGCATATTGAATGTTCGGCCATGGTCAAAGAACAATTGGGAGAAACTATCGACATTCATGTGGGGGGAAGTGATCTAATTTTTCCCCACCACGAAAACGAAATTGCCCAAAGTGAAGCGGCTACGGGTAAACCTCTGGCCCACTATTGGTTACATAATGGCATGGTTAAGGTGGCAGGGGAAAAAATGTCAAAATCCCTCGGTAATTTCATCACTATTCGCGAGTTATTGGCAAAATATGACCCCTTAGCCGTGAGATTATTAATTTTAGGCGCCCAATACCGCAAACCGATTGATTTTTCCGATGAGGGATTGCAGGCGGCCACTAATGGCTGGCATACTTTACAAGAGGGTTTATCCTTTGGTTATAAGCATCTTCCGCCAGATAATCCCGGAATTACTGACCAAGAGCTAGAAAATCGCTTTCAAGAGGCGGTAAATCACGATTTTAACTTTGCCGGTGGTTTAGCGGTGTTATTTGAAATCGCTAAGGAATTACGCAAGGAGGGTAATAATTTAACCCATGCGGGTAAGACAGACAGCAATCTGGCCCAATTAGCGGTAAAATGGCATACTTTGGTGAAATTGTCTAGGGTTTTGGGCTTAGAAATTGCCGCCGACCAGGGAGAAACCCCTGTTTCTGAGGGAATTAGTGCAGCGGATATCGAAAATCTGATCCAACAACGGACAGAGGCGAAAAAAGCGAAAAATTACGCCGAAAGCGATCGTATTCGCGCAGAATTAAAAGCCCAAGGCATTACTTTAATCGACCAACCCGGGGGAGTAACTAAATGGTTAAGAGAGGGAGACTAGAAATTCTTTAACCACTTCCTCCACTTTGCGATCGCGGCCATCCACCTGATAGTTTAATTTCTGCATGGCTGTGGAGGTAATTTTGCCGGTGAGTTTGGCTAAAACCTGTCGCAATTGGGGATATTTTTGCAAACTATCCAGGTTAAAAATCGGTACCGCTTCGTAGGGAGGAAAATAGCGTTGATCATCTTCTAGGATGACTAAATCTAGCACGGGAATTAAGCCATCGGTGGAATTTCCCGCCACTAAATCCACTTGTTTTTCGGCTAAAGCGCGGTACATTAACCCTAAATCCATCACTTTCGGGGGTCCGGCAAAAGTTAGACCATAGGTCTTGGCTAATCCCTTATAACCGTCTTCCCTTTCCAAGAATTCATAACCAAAACCCGCTTGCCAATTGGGGGTATATTTCGCCGCTTGCGAGAGAGTTTTAAGATTGTATTGACTGGCGGTTTCTCCCCGGATAACAATGGCGAAAGTATTCTCGAATCCTAAACTGGGAAACACTTCTAGATTAAATTTTTCTGGATAAATCTCTTGCAGCTTTTCAGAGACTAATCGGGCATCGTTAAGGGGTTTTTCCTGTAAAATTCCCGTGAAAGCCGTGCCGGAATACTCCACATAACCATCGATTTTACCCGCTTTCACCGCTTCATGACAGATCAGAGTACCACCGAGATTAAATTGACGTTCAACCCGTAAATTCGTCTCTTTTTCGATCTCCTGTGCCAAAATTTCCCCTAAAATCACCTGTTCGGTAAAATTTTTGGAACCGATCACCACGGTGCCGGGGGATGAATGGAAAATTTGAGTCAAGAGGAAAGATAGCAGGGCTAACCCGATTAAACCTAAGCCCCATTGCCATTTAGAGGGCTTTTTCGGGCGTTGCGAAGGGGAAAAGGTCTTTTCTAGCCGACCGAGACTCCAATCGGCAACAAGGGCTAAAAAAGCGGCAGGAATTGCCCCCGCCAAAATTAACTGATTGTTGACCGTGGCAATACCGCGAAAAATAAACACTCCCAAACCACCGCCACCGATGGCAGCTGCGATCGTAGCCACACCGATAGCAATCACCGTGGCAATTCTCACTCCTGCCAAAATTGTCGCCCTGGCCAGGGGTAATTCGATATAGCGCAGGATTTGACCGTCGGTCATGCCTAGGGATAACCCGGCTAATTTTAATTCGGGATCAACTTTTTTGATGCCCAGATAGGTATTTAAAACAATTGGCAGTAAGGTATAGAGAGTTAGGGCAACAATAGCGGGAATTTTGCCGATTCCTCCCAAAAAAGGCACGGAAATTAAAAAACCAAATAGGGCTAAACTGGGGATAGTCTGTAGGGTGTTAACGATCGCTATAATTGGTTGAGCGAGAATAGCTTGACGACTAATCAAAATACCTAGAGGAATCCCGATTAAGCTACCCATAGCCATGGCTATTCCCGTCAAGAAAAGATGCTCTCCAGTGCGAAAAGCGATTTCCCCCGCATAATCTAGCCAAAAACTATCCATAAACTTCTCTTAAAGCTGCTGCTTCATCCTATTGTGTAGAATAAATGGGACCTATTAGTTCCAGTCTTTATTTAAAGATTCTATCATCATCTTGACATTATTTCCTCCCTAAAGACAAATGACTAACAAATTTAATCCTCGGGCTAAAACTGTGGCCGATTGGGCCTATATCGGTATTGATAAACATTTTCATAAAGTTCTTAAACATGAAGCTGGAGTTTTACTCGATCAGGATACGGAAGAATTACATCAAATTCGTGTGGGAATGCGTCGTCTTCGCAGTACCTTAACCGGTTTTGCCCCCGCTTTAACCATGCCGAAATATGCCGATCAAAAACGGGTGGGTAATCTGGGCATAATTTTAGGAGAATTGCGTGATTTAGATGTGTTAAAAGAGGCTTTTGTCGGTCATTATCAGCCAATTTTACCACCGAAAGAACAGGAATTACTGAAGAAAGTTTTACAAGTTCTCGAAAGCCGAAGAAAGAAGGCTTTTGCTAAGGTAGAAAAGCTGTTAAAGTCCGACAAATTTCTCAATTTTAAGGCAGATTTTGCCAGTTGGTTGGATAATCCCACCTATCAACCGATAGGAAAATTAGATATTGCCACGGTTTTACCAGACTTATTATTACCGCAAGCGAGTCGCTTTTTACTCCATGAAGCTTGGTTAGTTGGGGTAAATTTAGAGGAAAATCAAAAAGTAAGAGAGTTTTCTAGTCAAGAAATTGATGACTTATTGGAAAAGGAAGGATTATTACTGCACGATCTCCGTAAAGAAGCCAAGCGTTCTCGCTATAATATGGAGTTATTTACTCAGTTTTATGGCGACAAATATCAAGAGTACCTAGAAGATATTAAAAACCTTCAAGGTATTCTCGGAGAAATGCAGGATTGTTGTGTTCTCTCGGATTTTCTTAGCCAAATTTTCCCCAATTGTCTCGCCAAGGAAATGCCCACATTACTCGAAATTTTCCAAAATATCCGTCACCAAAAATGGCAAGAATGGCAACCACTACAAAAGAAATTCCTTGACGCTGACACCAGAAAAAGTCTGCACGAGACAATTTTACAGCCTATTTTTCGACCAAATAGTGTAGAATTAGGAACTAATCCAGAATCCTGAGATTAGGAACCGATGAATTTTTTTCAAAAGTTAAACCACGCCATTAGTCAAAACCAGACTCTACTTGTCCTCGGTTTAGATGCTAACCCCGAAATGATGCCCCCCACCCCGGGAGAATTAATCGTTAATTTAGAACAGTGGCTCAAGTTTATTATCGATGAAACTGCCCCTTTTGTCTGTGCCTACAAACCAACTTTAGGCTTTTATCAAGCTTTGGGAGCGGCAGGGTTAGAATTATTACAGCGAGTTTTAACGGCAATTCCCCCTCATATCCCGGTCATTTTGGATGCTAAACACGGCGATATTAATACTAGCAGTATTTTAGCTGAGACTATCTTTAAAACTTGGCAGGTGGACGCGGTTACTCTCAATCCCTACTCCGGACAGGATCACGTTGCTCCTTTTTTAGTTTACCCCGAGCATGGCGCTTTTATCCTCTGTCATACTTCCAATCAAGGCGCGATTAATCTGCAAGAATTCCCCAGTCGCGACAATCCTTTTTATCTGCAAGTCGTCAAAGAAGCTTGCACCTGGGGAACTCCCGAACAAGTATTTTTAGAAGTGGGAACCACTCAACCGGAGATTTTGAAAAAGATTCGCAATTTTGCCCCCGAAAGATTGATTTTATTACGCAGTATTTGGGAAGACAAAAGTAAATTCTCCGAGTTAATTACTGTGGGTTTAAATAGTCATGGCGAGGGTTTATTAATTCCTATACCCCAAGACTTTTTATCTCAACCCGATTTGGGGGCAAAAGTCAAGGATTTACGCGAGGAAGTCAACAAAATTCAACAAAATCACCAGCAAGAATCAAGCGGAGATGAGACTTGGACTGCTAACGTTTGTCTTTTAAAACAACATCCTCATCAGGATTTAATTCTACAATTATTTGATATTGGTTGCTTGATGTTTGGCGATTATGTACAAGCATCGGGAGAAACTTTTTCCTATTATATTGATCTCAGAAAAATTATCTCTAATCCTAATATTTTTCAGCAGGTAATTGAAGCCTATGGAGAAATATTAAAAACCTTGACATTTGACCGCATTGCTGGTATTCCCTACGGCTCTTTACCTACAGCTACGGGTTTATCTTTATTATTAAATCATCCGATGATTTTCCCCCGCAAAGAAGTAAAAGCTCACGGCACAAGAAGAGTAATTGAAGGTAATTTTCAAGTGGGGGAAACTGTGGTAGTGGTGGACGATATTTTAATTTCTGGCAAAAGTGCGATCGAAGGGGCAGAAAAAATTAAATCGGCGGGATTATTAGTTAATGATATCGTGGTTTTTATCGACCATGGTGGCCCCGTTAAAGATAAACTTCGTAGCCATGGTTATCAACCTTATTCGGTTTTAACCCTAGCAGAAATTACCGATACTCTCTACGAAGCGGGAAGACTGACAGAAGCAGAATATAGCTGTTTTTTAAATCGCTCCCATTGATATTTAGGGTTTGCGGCAAAAAGTTTTTCTTGGGGGCAGGGTGTGGGGTGTGGGGTGTGGGGTGTGGGGTTTTATCGATTTTCAGCTGGTCAACTACCTAATTTTCAGGGAAAAAGTACCTGAATTTTCCCCCCGATCCCCGCAATGGCTGGCACTTTTTGAGGGGAAAAAAGTCCAAAAGTCTTATCCAACAAGGTTTTTAGATTTATTCAGCAGACCCTAAGTAGCAGCCTTATGCTGTCTTTTCACTGTTTACTGATTACTGATTACTGATTACTGATTACTGATCCCTGAAAATTGTTAAGAAACTTGACTGCGTAAGACCTTTAGGGTATTCAGGAGCTTGCTTTCTTCTTTTTCCTCAAAAATAGTTAAATCTTTCGGTTTACAACGTTTTATATGCAATTTAATCCCCTGCGCTCCTTCCGTTTTCAAATCTTCTTCGTAACCGGCTTGAGCGACCTCAGCCTCGTCTTTAGCGAGAAAAGGACCGAAATAATAAGTACATCTGGGATAGTCGGTTTTAATCTCGACCCAGTAGGCTAATCCGAACCTTTCGAGTAAGCTAATCAAAAATTCTTTCATTTCGTTCCCCATCTAAATCTACTCTGGTGGTTTTGTTACGTTTGTTTAC
>NZ_JASJFG010000704.1:0-2488 GCF_030065375.1 Microcystis sp. M49636_WE2
ACATAGCGCAAGATGATTTCCATGTCGCGTAAGCAAGCGGCCATACGACGGCTGGTGTAGGCATTACCACCGGGGGTGATCAGTTGGGGCTGTTCAGCGAACAGGCTACGAGCGGCGTTGGCAACGATGGTGGAAGCGTTACTGGTGATCCGGTTAACAGAGTCCATCCGTTTGTTGCTGTCCGCAACCATGGCGCTGAGAGCGTCTAGTTGGGAAGAACTTAAATATTCGCCACGAGCATCAGCTTGGGATACTACCCGGGTGAATGCGTCAAACATTGTGACAATCTCCTAAATTTAAATGGGATTCGCTTGCAATTAAAAGGTTTTCCCTCTTAAGGGATTTCACGGTGAGCCTAGACGAGCCTTGACCGTGATTGTTGCGACCTACTTTAAGAAACCTGAAAAAACTTCATGTCTCTCTCATAAATCACCTAAGGAGGTTAAACAAGTATCCAGCTTAACTTTTGTCTGTTATCTTGGCCCCTCAAATTAAATTTATACACTGCTGTCGAAACTTTGTTTGTTACATATTATTAAGTTTTTTGCTGTCTTTTTGTAACGGTCACTTAACAATAACTCGATCGAGTTGGTCATCAATTCCTGACCATGGCTCAAAGCCTCTCACCGTCGGGAAATCAGAGACAGCAAGGCTTTAAGGGTATAAAGAGCAGCAAGATAAAAATTTTAAGTTTTTTTTAATATTTCCCCGCTTTCCCTTCCCCTATTACCCAAGGATTGCCCTTTCCAGCCCTCAAATTACGATGAAGTTTTGTAAAGAAGGGAGAGGGGCGTGGGAATTATGAATTATGAATTATGAAGTGGGGGAGTGGGGAGAATCAATAAAAAGCTGTCTCCTGACGACCGACGACCGGCTCCTGACCTTAAACTAGAAATCAGTGTGCGAAACGTTTAGGCATGAAATAGGGTTGAAATACCCGAAATAACCGCCTAGTAAGGTCTTCAGTCCCTTGACTGAATCTAAAAGGTCAACCTTGACCAACCTTATAACTGTTTATCTGTCCCGACGTTTAGTATCACCCGATACCAAATTATGCAAGGGAACTCAAGGTCAATACACTTGTAATAATCGTTACAAGTTGAGAGTAACGGCGATAGCCCCCCCAGATTCAGAAATCACAACTCTGGGACTGAAGCGGGGAACGGAAGGCACAGAGGCGAAACCTAACACCAGAATCGAGACCACTGCCAACCATCCACGATTAGGCTGGGTTCTGAATGTCCGACCTGAACCATCGTTAATTATCAGCAGTGAAATAGGTTGACACACTGCGTTCAAAAGAACAAGGGTTTGAATGTAAGGATAGAGTCCAGTAGGAGTCTATATGACGAAACCCTTGAGAAAGTAAAGGATTCGGGAAACCGGAAACCACTAAGACTACGAATGTATGGAAAGCTATCAATTGGGGTAAAATCCAAAGATACGTTTTCAAGCTCCAAAAGAGAATATTCCAAGCAGCTAAATCGGGACAGGATGCAAAGGCTAGAAGGTTGCAACGTCTATTAGTGAAGTCATACTAAGCTCGTCTATTAGCGGTAAGAAAAGTGACCCAAGATAATCAAGGAAAAAGGAACACTTAAAGCAAAACCGCTAAGGAGGGTATGGATTCCTAAACCAGGAAGGGATGAAAAACGCCCATTAGGAATACCAACCATTAAGGACAGAGCTAGACAAGCGTTGATTAAATCGGCACTCGAACCAGAATGGGAATCAAGAATGGAAGGAACCAGTTACGGTTTCCGGCTGGGAAGGTCTGCCCATGATTCAATTGCCAGAATCTACACAAGTATCCGTCTTAGTAATTACTTTGTGTTAGATGCTGAGGTTAATTTCGAGAGACAATTACGCACCTCCGCACGAGTGGGAGAATTACGATAGGGTTCTAGGAGAGTGCTATTTAGGGCAATTTGACCTAATAATCCTAGATTATTGACAGTTATTTGCCCCTCTGGATGAGGCGAAAAAAATAGAGCAATCTGTCGGGTTTCGTCGGTAATTTCTTTGCTAATTTCTACTTGGCCTAGGGGCGTTAACGAAGGCGGTCGGCGGTCGGCAGAGGGCAGGAGGTTTCATCAATCGAGGCGAAGAAAAAAACGGTAAGATTAGTTAAAGAAAATGATACAAATATATATTGATTAGACAAAAAAAGCTATAAGTAAAAGAAAAGTCAATCTTCCTCAGCCCCATGACGAGAAAAGAACAGCCCCACTCGTGGTTCTCAAGAAAACCCTTAACCTGGCAACAATCGCGGGCTATGTGGCGCGATTTATGGTTAGAAGCGTCCCTCGATTTTCCCTATCTAGCTTTGATTGTTAGTTCTTGTGCAATCGCTACCTTTGGCTTAGTCGCCAATAGTGCGGCCGTGATTATTGGGGCGATGATTATTGCCCCTTTGATGTTGCCGATTCGTAGTCTGGCTTTTGGTGGTTTAATTGGCAGTTGGCGATTAATTCGTAAGTCGGCCTTG
>NZ_JASJFG010000891.1:0-1618 GCF_030065375.1 Microcystis sp. M49636_WE2
GGTTATGACCCCCAAATCTATACGGGTTTTGCTGCTGGTTTTGGCGTGGAAAGATTTGCTATGGTATTACATGAGATAGACGATATTCGCCGTTGTTATAATAGCGATATCCGCTTTCTCCGCCAATTTTAGGGGGATAAACCCGATGGTCAAGAGTGAAGATTTAACCAAAAAAAGACTCCTATCCGTGGCTTGTCATGCTTCGATCTTTTTGAGTGCTACGCTGGTATCGGTGGGGATTCCCTTAGCTATTTATTTCATTTCTGATGATGGAACGGTGAAGGAAAACGCCAAAGAAGCTTTAAACTTTCACCTGAATATGTGGTTATACTACCTAATTGCCGGGATTCTAATTTGGGTTTTAATCGGTTATTTGCTCCTAGGGATTCTTGCTGTGGTGAACATTGTTCTCCCCATTCTTGCTATCCTGCAAGTCTGGAAAGATCCCTATAAGGTTTTCCGTTATCCTTTCATTTTCCGGGTTCTGTAATTAATTATCGGGGTTGAAACCTGTTCAACCCTGGGTGCATCTCATTTTTGTCAATCTGTTGAGTTGGGATTTTTAAATGCAAACTGTCTTCTAAAATTGGTAATTACTTCCGATTTTATCACTCAATCCAAGTCTTTGGGGGGTTCTACCCTCCAAACCCCGGAGCGCATTAGTTTTTCGGTGGGATGCTTACACGCAGCTGCTGATATATTTGCAATAATTTAAAAGTCACTGATAATTGCTGATTGTCCGTATTTCTGCAAATGTGAGATGCAGCCTCAACCCCTTTTTAGTCCTATTCCCACTAGAAAAATAGCCTCTGGAGTTTATAGAGTTCTTGCATAATTAATTTTTGAGAGTGCAAAACTGAGAAAAATAGACATAAAATTGCGTAAAATCCCTAAATAGAGCATTTAATTGATTAATGCTCATTCTTAATTCTCCTGACGACCGGCTACTGGCTCCTGACTCCTCACCTAAAGGAAGATTTTTGATTTTTGCAAGAGGTCTTATGACTAAAATTGTCATCATTGGTGCGGGGATAGTGGGGGCCACCATTGCCTACGAATTAAGCGCCATCGCAGGATTAGAAATTACCCTCATTGATGAAAAAAAACCAGGACAAGGAGCAACCGGGGCAGCCCTAGGGATTTTAATGGGCATTATCAGCCATAAAACTAAAGGTAGAGCCTGGAAACTGCGGCAAGAAAGTTTAAAACGCTACGAAACCCTCCTTCCTGAGCTAGAATCCCTCACCGGACTGACTATTCCCTGTAACCGTGATGGTATTGTCCTACTGAGATCGAGTGCCGAAGACGAAGAAAATTGGCGCAAGTTAGCCCAAATCCGCCAAGAACAGGGATATTGTCTAGAAATCTGGGATAAAGAGACTTTAAACCAAAAATGTCCCCAAGTGGCCAGCGATCATCTCCATGGTGCCATCTATTCTCCCAGGGATCATCAAATTAATCCGGCCCTGCTCACGGAAGCCCTCGTCGATGCTGCGGCAAGAAGGGGGGTAAAATGTCAATTTGGGGTAAAAGTTGAAAATTTTGGGAAGACAGAGCTTCATGGCTCTAATTTGAGGCAATGCACCCAGGTTTATAGTTCCAATGGTATAGAGGAAAC
>NZ_JASJFG010000460.1:0-2908 GCF_030065375.1 Microcystis sp. M49636_WE2
AAAAATTCAGCTATGGCGGATTTTGTTTATCAACCTCCCCCGGCAGCTATCACAGCTAAACGTATTTTAATTAAACCTAATTTAGGTTATCCTGTGCCACCACCAGTAACGGTTAGTCTGCCGGTATTAAGTCAAGTTTTGAGGGGATTGAGGGGGGTAAATCCAGGGGCAGAAATCATCTTATTAGAGGGAGTTTGTTCTGCTATTTCTTTGAGAGAAATTATCGATATTTTGGGGGTAAAATCTATTCTCGATCCTGGAATAACTATTCTTGATGCTGATAGTTTAACCCAGCAAGAATATCCGAATCTTTCCCCTTTTCCTGTCCGGTTTCCCTCGATGTTTGCCCCTAAAATTATCGAAGAAGTGGATTGTCGGATCACAATTGGAACCTTAAAACGCACCCATTTAAAGGATAAACCCTTGATTTCTGCTTCTTTAAAAAATCTGTATGGACTCTTTCCCCGTAGTCATTATAAAGCGCGTAGTCCCAACTCGCGAGGGCAATTACATCGCCCCTCCGTACCGCTAATTTTACAGGATGTTTATTTTTGTATCGGTCATCTTTTTGATGGGGCAGTGGTGGACGCTAATCTTAAATATTTTAGTAGTAATTGGCGACCGGATCGAGGAAAATCTATTCCTCTCGGTCAAGTGTTTTGGGGTGATGATATGATTAGCGTCGATCGCAGTGCTTGTCTGTTAGGTGATGAACCAATGCCAAGTTATTTAGATGCGATCGATTTGCTTCGTTCTCAACTTTTAAACGGAACCAATTAGGGTTAATAATTAGGGTTTACTGAAAAAGTTTGTTGGTGGGGGTAGGGTGTGGGGTGTGGGGTGTGGGGTTTTACCCATTTTCAGGTGGTCAATTACCTAATTTTCAGGGAAAAAGTCCCTGAATTTTACCCCCGATCCCTCCAATGGTCGGCACTTTTTGAGGGAAAAAAAGTCTAAAAATATTATCCAACAAGGTTTTTAGATTTATTCAGCCAACCCTAATTAGGGTTGGCTAAAATAGGCAAACACTTGTATTAAATAAGCTCTGGCTTCTTATTTCTACTGCAAAGCCTTCCGCTCCTAGGCTGACATGACGGGATTTTATACTAAAATCCTGTTTAAAAAATATAGAGGAGAGTGGGGATCACCGGAGCGGGGTAGGGTTGATTCATGAATCAACCCTACCTTGAATCAACCTACTATGAGAGCGGAGGGGGGGAACAGTCCATAACTGGGTTTTTATGGAAGGGAGCGCGGTAGGGTTTGGCATTCTCAAAGATTAACCCATTGTCGGTTAAAGCAACTGCTCTTTAGGTTGCCCAAAACCCCCCCTCGGTGAGCGGTTATGCGTCTATCCAGATGCTGCCGTCTTCGATGCGAAGGGGATAAACGGGTAAAGCTTGGGGTTGAGAAACTGCCGCCATCGCTTTGTTAACCACTGGGGGCCAGGTAATCCAGTCTTTGACAGCACCAGTACAGAGATCAAAAGAACTACGATGCCAGGGACAAACGATCGCGCCGTCCTCGCTAATTTTGCCCTTCGTCATCGATAATTTTAAATGAGGACAACGATTACCGACGGCGTGGAATTGACCGTTATTGTTAATCAACAGAATGGAATTTTCCCCCACTTTTACCACTTGACGGGCGCCGGGGGCAAGGGAATCTACAGATAATACTTTTGTCCAACTCATATTTTTATTTAACTAAGGGAGAGATCGAGAATGGTTTCGGGGTAATTTTGGGCAATAATGTCCTGTTTAGCCCATTGTTGGTAATCTTGCAACAATTGACTCATTAAACGCTGTTTAATCCGCAATAAAACCCCTTTTAAGAGACTATTGCCAGTGATTTCTAACAACGGACGCGGGGTTAACCATAATGGCGGTGGTAGGGCGACTTTCACCTCAAGATTGGCTTTCCCCGCTAGATAGGTTTGATTATTTTTTTCCACAGGAGCGAGTTTGCCTTTAACATTGAGGCTAAAGCGATCGTTGATATAATCAATACCTTTGATCTGACAGTCTTCTGATTGCAAAAATATCGTCCCCTCAGAGGTGGCCCAGACATTAAGAATAACCGTGGGCTGAAAATAGTACATATTCAAGAAGTTTAGGGGACGCATTTTTAGGCGAAACCTATTCTCAGACAAGTGTTCTGTTAAGCTAGTCTCAACGATAGCCTGTACTAATCTTTGCGGTTGGCGCAGATAATGCTGAATCGGGATGGTTTGTTCAGCAACAACAATTTCTAGGGATTCGGCAGCGGTAAAAGTTACTTCCATAAGTTGGTTATCTTAAATTTGTCTCCCTTCTTAATTTTACTTTACAAAACTTATACTTTTCGACGGTCCAGATGTAGAAATTTTATCGCTAAGAGGGGACACAAACCAGATTTTTGCCCAAAGTTAGGCCTTTTTCAGTGATCAGTGGGGGGTTTTAAGTCAACAGTGGGGGAGAAGGGGAATTATGAATTATGAATTATGAAGTGGGAAGAATAAATAAAAATAATCTCCTGACTCGGAGAATTCTAACCCAATGGTAGATGTTGGATTTTTCCAGGAGTTCTATTTTCCGACAAAGATAAGCAAAAATTATCTATTGACTCCAAAAGCTTGAGAATATTTAAATTAACATTCCGCAATATTTACAAATTCTTAAGAATTAATTGAGAAAAATTTTTATTTAACAACGATGTTGTCATGGTTACAGCGATTTGATATAATTTCATATTGGGCTATTTTGTGCTTTTTTGGGCAGCAATGGTTGAAACCCTTGCCACACCTACAAGGTAATCCTAATTAAAACGGGTAAATTAGTCAATTTCACCGACAACGATGATCTTTTTTTTGTGTAGTTTTATTGCAAAAAAAAAGTTTTTTTGACAAAAAGCACAAAGTATGCAGGAG
>NZ_JASJFG010000687.1:0-2149 GCF_030065375.1 Microcystis sp. M49636_WE2
ATGAGTATCTGTCCCTCGATAAATCCCGTGTCTAACAATTGTTCGATACGACCATCGATAATACAACTGGTGTCCACAACTTTGGTGGCGGCCGCTTGCAGGGTTCCTTCTGCCACTAAAATTGATTCCATACTATTGGGGTTAATCAGACGCAAAAAAGTGCGACCGTGGGTATCAGCTAAACTAACCCCCAGATAGGAAAACATAATACTGCCTAAAATGGCGATTATCGGCTTAATAAACGAGAATTCTCTGGGAATCGGTAGGAAGAAAATCGGGGCCAGGATCAGATTAGCAATTAACAAACCGATAACTAGACCGACCGAACGGGTTAAAATAACTTCGATCGGAGTTTGCCTTACTTGGGTTTCTAGACGACGATAGGTAGTTTGGGCAACTAAACCAAGAGCTAAACCAATAATTGAGGCAAAACCCGCCGATAACCAGCGTAACGCTTCAATATTGCTGATTTGCGACTGGACAGTAACCGGCAGCAAGTCAACACCACTATAACCAATACTGGCAACAGCGAAGACGAATAGTAAAATTATGACAGCATCAAGCATGGGGATAATACCAGAGAGGATAGGGGGGAATGATGATAGAAAAATAATGAGTATGGATGCTTTTCTATTATATCTGTGGGTTTCTCCTAATTTGTGTCGGGAAAGTTGCCTCCATTCTAGGAGATGTTCTCCCCAGCCATAATACATCTTAACGAAGATAAACGAAATTACAGTAGGAGGCAGGAGGCAGGAGGCAGCTTTATTCTCCCCACACCCCACACCCCACACCCCACACCCCACACTCCCTTTTTTCCTTTTTCCTCATATAATGCCCTATTTTCACCCCGTAACCTCGGTTTATATTCATATTCCCTTTTGCCGTCGGCGCTGTTTTTACTGTGATTTCCCGATTTTTGTCCTTGGTAATCGCACCAATCCGGCGACTTTTCCCCCTGTGGTGGAGTATGTGGAAATATTACAAGAAGAAATTAGTCTTAGTCAGGGGACGGGGAAACCCCTAGAAACAATTTTTTTTGGGGGGGGGACTCCTTCCCTGTTACCGGCGGAATTATTAGGATCAATTCTGGATACTTTAGCCAAAAAGTTTGATTTTGCGGCCGATATAGAGATTTCTATGGAGATTGATCCGGCTACCTTTAGTTTAGAACAATTACAGGGTTATCTTAGCGCGGGAGTCAATCGGGTTAGTTTAGGAGTACAGGCTTTTCAAGAACCATTATTACAGGTTTCTGGTCGATCGCATACCGTTAAGGATATCTATCAGGCAGTGGAATTAATTCAGGGATTGGGAATAGTTAACTATAGTTTGGATTTGATTTCGGGATTGCCACAACAAACCCTCACAGATTGGGAAAATTCCCTAGAAAAAGCGATCGAACTGCAACCGGCCCATCTTTCCTGTTACGATTTGGTCTTAGAAGCGGTTACTCCTTTCGGTAAACAGTATCAACCGGGAAAAAAACCCTTACCCGATGATGAAACTACGGCGAAAATGTATGTTTTAGCCGGTGAAAAACTAGCTTTAGCCGGTTATCAACATTACGAGATTTCTAACTATGCCAAACCGGGTTATCAATGCCGACATAATCGAGTTTACTGGGAAAATCGTCCCTATTACGGTTTTGGTATGGGGGCTGCTAGTTATCTTCATCAACAACGTTTTACCCGTCCGCGCAAAAGTCGCGACTATTTCGCTTGGGTAAAAGAAGGCTGTCAGATTGACGTGGAGAAAAATAGTTTTATTGATGATCTTCTCGAAACCTTAATGCTAGGGTTAAGGTTAGGGTCAGGGGTGAGTTTACCCGCGATTGAAGCTAATTTTGGCCCGGAAATCAAAAAAGCAATTTTAGAGGTCTTAGAGCCGCATAAACAGCGTAATCTAGTAATAATTGAGGGGGATACCAGGGTAAGATTAAGCGACCCCGAAGGTTTTTTGTTTTCTAATCTAGTTTTAACCGATTTATTCGATCGCTGGCAATAGTTAGGGTCTGCTGAAAAAGTTTGTTGGTGGGGGCAGGGTGTGGGGTGTAGGGTGTAGGGTGTAGGGTTTTACCGATTTTGAGGTAGTCAGTTACCTAATTTTCAGGGAAAAAGTACCTGAATTTTACCCCCGATCACTCCAA
>NZ_JASJFG010000200.1:0-8053 GCF_030065375.1 Microcystis sp. M49636_WE2
CCCGGACTAGGGGACTATCTGCGTGCTTGTGCTAAGTATTCCTATACTAATTTAGCCAATCGGGTGCGTGTCCATCCCGTTTCCCCCGGCATACTCTACGAAGATGAAGAATTTACCGTCTCCTGTCAGCTATTAAAACATCGTATTCCCGCCCACGGTTATCGCATCGCCGAAAAAGACCGTCCTGGACGTTTTGATGTGGAAAAAGCCAACGCTTTAGGTATTCCCCCCGGACCAATTTACGGCAAGCTGAAAAAAGGGGAAACTGTCACCCTCCCCGATGGCAGAAAAATTCGCGGTCAGTCCCTCTGCGGGGAAACGGAAATCGGCCGTAAAATTGCCTATTGTACTGATACTATTTTCTGTGAAGGCTCGATCAAATTGGCACAGAATGCAGATGTGCTAATTCATGAGGCGACTTTTGCACACCAAGATGCCGGGTTAGCCTTTGAAAGTGTTCATTCCACTTCGACGATGGCAGCCCAGGTGGCCTTGGCAGCCCGGGTAAAATTGTTATTAATGACCCATTTTAGTCCCCGTTATCTACCGGGTAATTCTCTGGATATTTCCAATCTGTTAGAGGAAGCGCGGGCGATTTTTCCTAACACTAAATTAGCCTACGATTTCCTCACCTACGAAGTCCCTCGCAACCGTCAAGAAATGGCCTTAGGAGTTAAATAATTATGCCAGCAGCAGTAGAAGAAAAAAGCATGGTTCCCACGGTTTTAGTGGGTATAGGTGGCACTGGTAACGAAATTTTATCGCGATTGCGTCGTTTAATCGAGGAAAGTTATGGCAGTTTGAGCAATTTTCCGATTGTCAGTTTTTTGGTGGTTGACACGGATAAGGATTATAAAATCAGTAATCCTGAAGCTGCTGGCAGTGCTTTTAAAGATAACGAAAAACACTGGGCCCGGGTGAGTGGAAAACAGGTACAGGAGATGGTATCTGACATGGATAGATATCCCTGGATTAATAGTTGGTTTCCCCCGGAATTAGAGAGAAATATTACTTCCCTGGAAGCGGGAGCGGGACAAATTCGCGCCTGTGGCCGTTTTGCTTTATTTTGTAATTATCATGAGATCCAAAGAAAATTTCTGGATGCGGTGAGACGGGTAAAAGGACAAGAAAACTTTATGCTCGATCGCTATGGAATTAAAGTTAATAATACTGCTATTAATGTCTTTACTACGGGGTCTTTAAACGGTGGTACAGGTAGCGGAATGTTAATCGATCTAGGCTACTGTATTCGTAATTGGTTACGCGGGGAAAGTAGTCCTTTGAGTACGGCAATTGTTCCCACTCCTGAAGCATTTGCGGGGATTAGTGTCGGCGATCGAGTTTTGGCTAATGGTTACGCTGCCCTGATGGAATTAAATTACTTTTCTGACTACAGAACCGAATACCATCAACAGTTTAGCAGCGGTTTGGTCGATGAAGTTGTTAGTAAGTTACCCCCCTTTGATTTTACATATTTAGTGGGGACAAAAAACGGCGAAGGGGATTTTAAACTCGGTCAAATTCGGGAAATGATCGCCCAAAATATTTTCCTAGATATGACCTCTGATTTTGCCCCCCATAAGCGTTCCATTAGAGATAATATTAAGGGTTCTTGGGCGCAAGCTGACCCCGGAGGTCGCGGTTATCCTAAGCAATTTATGAGTTTTGGGCTATCAACTATTGAAATTCCTATTGCCCAAATTCGTGCCTCCTTATCGGAACGTTTAGCCAAAGATTTAATTAATTGGTGGCTGAATGATGCCGTGATTTTACCCGCTCAAATGTTGGACTTAGTAAGAGGTGATATCCTCAAAAGAATGCGCTTGAGCGAAGGGGAATTAATTATGGATTTATGTGCCGACAAGGATCGCTCTTTAATTGCCATAATCTCCCAATGGATTAACGAAACTCGTCAGGAAATCAATCAAGATAATTGGCTATCTTGTACCAAACAGGGTGTTAATATTTTAGGCAATGAACAGGGAAAAATTCTCCAATTTATTAATGATTATTTAACGCCAAGAGTCGAGGAATTTAAACGCAATCATTTACTAGAATTGAGTCCCGATGAACGGCTGCACGGCGATTACCTGAAAAAGATTTATAATAACCGGGATGAAATTATTCAACGGGGTAAAAAGTCTCTAGAAATGGAGTTTTATAATATCCTTGAGGATCGGAACCGTGGGGTAAAATTTGCCGAGAGTTTTATTGTTTCAGTACGACAAATCTTCACCGACATAGCAGAAAAATTCCGTCGCGATCAAGAACAGGTTTGGAGTCAAAATGAAAGTAAACGTCAACGAGAATATGATACAGCTTTAGCAGAAATTAATGATCTGAAAGATAAACTTCATATCTCGAAAAAAGATAAGATGGAAGAATATTGTGAACAAGCTTTAACGGGATTGGAAGGCCATTTAATGGCCAATATTCAACGAAAAACCAGAGGTGCAGGAGTAGAGGTTATTAATCGTTTACTGGAACATCTTAATCAATTAGAAAGCCGGTTTAATCGCTTTCGTCAGAAATTAATTCAAAGTCGCGATCTATTTAATCTCCAGTCTAATCAACAGATTGATAGTGCCGATGCTTTGTTAATTAATGGGATTAAAATATTTGACAGACAAGAATTAAATAGTCTTTATCAAGACTTGATCGAACAATTTGCCTCGGGGATTGCCGGTAACAAAAATGCCTACGATACAGGTATGGATAACCTTTGTTTACCCCTCTCAGAAGAGATTTTAAAGCAATCTAGCCCCCTCTGGAAAGAAACGCGCCGCGCTGATGAAAATATGCGTTTATTTGACATCACCGAGATTGCCGATATTCGTCAAGGAGATTTTCAACAAGTTATCATAAACCAAGCTAATCAATTACTACAAAATGCCCCCGTTAGTAGTCGAATTCAGCAGGAATTAGCCGCTTGTGATCGCTTGTTAAAAATTTATAACAACGATGCCGATATTATCAATAATCTTCGCATTGCCTACCAAAAATCGCGACCCCTAATTATGCTCAATCCTGCGGTTTTGCGGGGAAAAGATGCGGGTTTTACGCCCCAATTAAATCAAAATGTTGCCCTGATTGGGGGAAGAAATACCAATAACCCTGCAGCCCAAAAAATTATTCCGAAACTGCGGGAATTTATCCCCAACGAAGACGACATTAAACCCTTGGCAGAAGTGGAAAAACATCGTCTTGTCTTCGTGCAGGAAATTGGCGGTTTTTCCCTACGCTGTCTCGAGGGAATGCGAGAACTGCGGCAATCCTATCAGGACTGGAAAGGAGAATTTATTCTCGCTAAACGCGCCCAACAAATGGGAGAAAATCGCGATTTACCCATCCCCGTGCATATCCAAAAGGAACCTCCTTTCTGGGATGTTTTTCCCGAAGATCCGAGTATTTATCAATTGGTGGTGACAGCCCGGGCTTTAAAAGTGCTTTTTCCAGAAGTCAATCGAGTCACTAATGAGAAAACAATTCGCTATGAAATTAAAACCGCAACGGGATTAAAAAAAGTCGATATCGCTACCAGTTGGGAAGATGCGGTACAGGTGTTAGAAGTAAAAGCTTGTCGCGAAGATAAGGAAAAAATTCAAAGTCAGGTGACAGCTAAGTTACAGGCTGCAGCCACTCCCGAGAAAAAACAAGCTTTGTATCGGACTTTCATTGAATATTTACAACAACGTTCCGAGGAATTAACAGGAGGAAAAGATAATACAGAATATAAACGGGAAGATGCAATTATTTTGCAGTTAATCCATAACTATAAGTTGGATAGCGGTGGAGAAATTCCTCTTTCTCCGGTGACGGAAGTGGCTAACCCAGCTTTAATTATCTGCGGTAATTGTGGACACAAAAACCCGCCTTCGTCTAATTTTTGTTCTAAGTGTGGGGCAAAATTAGTTAAGTAGAAATTAGATTTTGGGTTTGATCCCCCCTGCCCCCCTTGATAAGGGGGGTGCCGATAGGCGGGGGGATCTACCTTGATAAGGGGGGTGCCGATAGGCGGGGGGATCTACCTTGATAAGGGGGGTGCCGATAGGCGGGGGGATCCGCCTTGATAAGGGGGGTGCCGATAGGCGGGGGGATCTACCTTGATAAGGGGGGTGCCGATAGGCGGGGGGATCTACCTTGATAAGGGGTGAATCTGACAATGTTTAACACCTACCTAATTTAACAGAAAAAGTGAGGATGTTAGTCCAGCTAACACCCCCAAAATGAAAATTTTCGGGAAAAATTGCCTAATAGCGAAAAAACTGGATTATAATAGGGTCTTTACTCAAGATTTTTGCTAACCGCTAACTGCCATAAAACCCAATCAAGACCCCTGTTTATCGAGAGAAAAACCAATGGTAGCCACTTTAAAAGGACGAGATGTTTTAAGAATAACCGACATGAGTAGCGAAGAAATCAGCGCCCTACTCAATCTATCGGCACAGCTTAAAGCTGGTAATCTTAACCCTAGCTGCAAAAAAGTCTTGGGATTGCTATTTTATAAAGCTTCCACCAGGACGCGGGTTTCCTTTACCGTCGCCATGTACCAGTTAGGGGGACAGGTGATCGATCTTAACCCCAGTGTAACCCAAGTGGGGCGAGGGGAACCCTTAGCCGATACAGCCCGGGTACTCGATCGCTATCTCGATATTCTCGCGGTTCGCACCTTTAAACAAGAGGATTTAGAAGCTTTTGCCAATTACTCGCGCATCCCGATTATCAACGCTTTAACGGATTTAGAACATCCCTGCCAGATATTAGCCGATTTACAGACTATCCAAGAGACTTTTCAGACTTTAAGGGGAATTAACCTCACCTATGTGGGGGATGGTAATAATGTCGCTAATTCTCTCCTCTTGGGTGGTGCTTTGATGGGGTTAAATGTGCGGGTTGCCTCCCCCGCAAACTATCAACCGGATGGGGAAATTGTCGCCAGCGCCCAGGCTATTGGCGAGAAAACCGGTAGTAAAATCTTAATTACCGACGATCCCGTTACTGCTGTAAAAGACTCTCAGGTGGTTTATACTGATGTCTGGGCGAGTATGGGACAGGAAAGCCTCGCTGATGCCCGAATTCCCGTTTTTCAGCCCTACCAAGTCAATGAACAGCTAATGAGTCACGCTGACAAAGACGCGATTATTCTCCATTGTTTACCTGCTCACCGGGGCGAAGAAATTACCGACGGGGCGATCGAGGGTGTACAATCAAAAGTCTGGGAACAAGCGGAAAATCGGATGCACGCCCAAAAAGCTTTAATGGTGAGTTTATTGGGATTAATCTAGCTCCCGATGCTCAGTTACTAAAATAATTATTAAACTCGATCATCAATCATCCTAAGACCTGTCCGACACCAGAAGTTAACGCTAGGATTGATGGTAAGAGCAATAATCAGGGCAGCCTCCACACCTAACTATATGTCAGACACCTCCGCCGTTAAAAAATATCTCGCCCATTGGTTTCAATTGGGAAAAAAAGTTATTTGTCCCAAAAACCAAGCTATGCTATTTCCGCTGCCAATTTTCAATGCTGATCGCTATTCGTCGGAGTTTGAGGATTGTTGGCAAAAAATGCTTGATCCTCAAAGTGGCGATTGTTACCTAGAAGGTACTCAACAAACTATCCAAGACTTACTTTCCCCTCAATGGGAATTTCATCCCTGCGCTCGTTGTACTATACCTGTACCAATTGAAGTGATGGGACAATCGGGTTTATCCTGTCCTTGCCATGATTTGAGTAATTGGCCCAATTTAGAATTACCCCTACCCCATTTACCCGTCAATAGTCAAGAAAATCTCGATCGCATCCGGCAAAGATTGCTAAAAAATTCTCCCTCACATTAACCGGACAAAAAGAGACGTTAGGGGTAACGTCTCGACAAAAGGGTTGAGATTTAACGATTTCTGCCAAAAAGATTGACTAAATCCCGCAATCTCTCGCTATATTCTCCGGTTAAAGCTTCCTGACGATAGCGCCATGACCAATTCCCTTCTGCGACACTGGGGGTATTCATACGCGCATCGGATCCTAAACTTAACACATCCTGTAACGGTACGATCGCCTGATTAGCCACGGAACTATAGGCCAGTCGAATCAGATCCCAAGCCACTCCCTGACCACTGGGAGCGCCAAGATATTGATAAAGTCGCGCTTTTTCGTAGTCGTTGGCGTTATCCTGAAACCAGCCCACAGTAGTATTATTATCGTGAGTGCCGGTATAAATCACACAGTTGCGTTCGACGTTGAAAGGAAGATAGGGATTACCCGCATCACCCCCAAAAGCGAAGTGGAGAATCTTCATCCCAGGGAAGGCAAAGTGATCGCGAAAATCTAAGACTGCTTGGTCAATATCGCCCAAATCTTCGGCAATAATCGGCAATTTACCTAAACGAGCGCCAATAGTATTAAAGAGATCATAACCCGGGGCCTTGAGCCAATGACCATTAATAGCATTTTCCTGGCCAAAAGCCACCGCCCAATAGGCCTCTAATCCGCGAAAATGATCGATACGGATGATATCGACTAGGGAAAGAACCGCTTTTAAACGGCGTACCCACCAGTCAAAGCCCGTATTTTTGAGATAATCCCAGTTATAAAGAGGATTTCCCCATAATTGCCCCGTTTCTGAGAAATAATCTGGGGGAACCCCGGCCACTTCCAAGGGATTACCGGTTTGCGGATCTAGTCGGAAAACCTGCGGATTTGCCCAAACATCGGCACTATTATGGGAGACATAAATGGGGATATCACCGATAATCTCGATACCGAGGGAGTTAGCATAGCGTTTTAGGGCTAACCACTGCTCAAAAAACTCAAATTGCAGGAATTTGTGCAGAAAAATCTCCTCTTGTAACTCCTGTTTCGGTGTTTCCAACGCACCCCAATGACGTTCGCGAATTTCTGTCGGCCATTCCATCCATGCTTTACCCTGGTAAGCGTGGGATAAAGCCATAAATAGGGCGTAATCCTCTAACCAATCGGCATTGCCAGCACAAAAGCCGGCAAACTGTTTGTAAAGAATTGTGTCAGAACCCTTGACAAAATTGCTCGCCGCCTTTCTAAGTAGGGGAATTTTCCAAGCGATCAATTTATCAAAATCCACTTGATCGAGGGGAAAATCGGGAATATCCTCGAAATCTGCGTCACTAAGCAGGTTTTTCTCCCGAAGAATGTCGAGACTAATCAGGAGATGATTGCCGGCAATGGCACTAAAACTCATGTAGGGAGAGTTACCGTACCCTGTGGGGCCTAAAGGGAGAATTTGCCAGAGTTTTTGACCACTTTGAGCCAAAAAATCGATAAATTGATAGGCTTCCCTACCTAGTTCTCCAATCCCGTAACGACCGGGGTGACTGGTGGGATGAAGCAAAATACCGCTAGAACGGCTAAAAGCCATGAAAAAACCCCCTTATCAATGATTCGGTTAGCAGTTATTAAGTAGGTGGGTGGAATTAAATATAAAATGAACGTAGGTTGGGTTGAAGCATGAAACCCAACGCCCGCATGGGTTACGCTACCGCTAACCCATCCTACAAATAATTGTGCCTACCTACTTAAGTGTTTAAAGCTGAATGCTCACTGCTATCTCCAAGCTAACCCGATCTCGATCGATAACGGCAATACTTAACAACTTTATTAGACCTATAGTAGGTAGGCGCAATTAAAGTTATGGAATCCTCTTCGGGTTTCGGCTTCGGCACGAGGGACGATCTGCCGTCCGCTCTCTCCCGCGTAGGTTAGGATACGACTTTGAACCCTTCTGCTCTCTGTTGGTTTAGGCATGAGATAAATACGCTCTACTTAGATTTTTTTGTATTGGCGAGTGGTTCGGTAAGTCTGATGAGGATCGTTCAATTTTTCTGGGTTTGTATATTCAAGCTCTCCCTCCTGGATCAAAGGTTTAATATGCTCGCATATAGCGTTTTCAAATAAGACATGAAAAAGCATCGTAATTGTGGAGATTAGGAAAAGTAAATAGTTTAAGGTTGATTAAAAGATTAAATATCTTCTTCATAATCCCAAAATTTTTACAGAAACGGTAGCATCTCCTTAC
>NZ_JASJFG010000794.1:0-2392 GCF_030065375.1 Microcystis sp. M49636_WE2
AATACTTATGAGTTATGGAACCCGTGTTCAAGCTATCTCTCAAGTAACGGATCGTAAACCCCTACCTAGCAAAATTCCTCAGCGTTTAGAGGCCCTCTGGGCAACCGATGTCTTTACCCTGAGCAAAATGCAGGCCAGTCTTCCCAAAGACGTATTCAAATCAGTCAAAAACACGATTTTAACCGGGGGAAAATTAGACGTTTCCATCGCTGGTACAGTAGCGGCCGCGATGAAAGATTGGGCCACGTCCAAAGGGGCGCTGTACTATGCTCACGTCTTCTATCCGATGACCAACGCCACCGCCGAAAAACACGATGGTTTTATCTCCGTGCAGAGCGACGGTTCGGTGATCACAGAATTTACGGGCAAAGTCTTAGTACAGGGGGAACCGGACGGGTCCTCCTTTCCTAACGGCGGACTTCGCTCCACCTTTGAAGCGCGGGGTTACACCGCTTGGGATGTCACCAGTCCCGCCTACGTCATGGAGACGGATAATGGTGTAACCCTGTGTATCCCCACGGTTTTCATCTCTTGGACAGGAGAGGCCCTCGACAAAAAAACGCCGCTTTTACGCTCGATTTCATCGATGAGTAAAGCCGCCACCAGGGTGCTGAAGCTCTTAGGACATACGGAAGTCGCCCCCGTTAACTCCAGCTGCGGTGCTGAACAGGAATATTTCCTCGTAGATGCTCATTTTGCCCATAGTCGCCCCGATTTATTGCTCACCGGTCGCACCCTATTTGGTAAACCCGCCGCTAAGGGTCAACAGTTCGACGATCATTATTTTGGCGCGATTCCCGAACGGGTTCAGGTGTTTATGCAGGAAGTAGAGGAAAGAATGTATCGCCTCGGCATTCCGGCCAAAACCCGCCATAATGAAGTCGCCCCCGGACAGTTCGAGATTGCGCCCTTTTTCGAGGCTGCTAACGTGGCCAGTGACCATCAGCAGTTAATTATGACTTTGCTGAAAAGTACGGCTAAAAAACACGGTTTTGTCTGCCTACTGCATGAAAAACCCTTTGCAGGAATTAACGGTTCGGGAAAACACGTTAACTGGTCCGTCGGCAACGCTACCCAGGGCAATCTGTTAGATCCGGGCGATACTCCCCACGCTAATATGCAGTTTTTGTTATTCTGTGGGGCGGTGATTCGTGGCGTTCACAAGTACGGGCCGCTTTTACGCGCAGTGGTGGCTACTGCCAGTAATGATCACCGTTTGGGGGCAAATGAAGCTCCTCCCGCCATTATTTCGGTATATTTGGGCAGCCAGTTAGAAAAGGTATTCGACCAAATTAGCCAAGGCCGAATTGAGGGTTCTGATGCCCCGGGATTGATGGATCTCGGTGTCGATACCCTGCCGGTATTCCCCAAGGATCCTGGCGATCGCAATCGTACCTCTCCTTTTGCTTTTACGGGCAATCGCTTTGAATTCCGCGCTGTGGGTTCTAATCAGTCAGTTTCCGGGCCGCTGGTGGCGATGAACACGATTCTAGCCGATTCCCTGACTTGGGTGGCGGATAACTTAGAAAGCCGGATGAAAGCTGGGGAAGACCTCAATACTGCCGCCGAGGGTGTTCTCAAGGAGATCATGGACAAGCACAGAAATGTGATCTTCGGAGGTAACGGATATTCCCCGGAATGGCACAAAATGGCGGTAGAAGAGCGCGGTTTGGCTAATCTCCGCACCACTGCCGATGCTTTACCCGTGCTGAAAGCTGATTATATCGAAGAACTGTTTGCCCGCATGGGTGTGTTTACCCCCGTTGAACTGGAAAGTCGTTTTGATGTCTATGCGGAACAGTATTTGCTGGCCATCGAGGTGGAGGCGGAACTGGTGGTAAGTATGGCTAAAACGATTATTTATCCCGCTGCCGTTCGCTACTTGTCGGAATTGTCTTTGGCGATCGCTAATGCTGCGGCGATCGGCATCGAGATGGATAAGGAAAGGGCCCAAACCGTCTCGAATTTAATTAAATTACTGATGGATAGCGTTGGCAAACTGAGTGAGGCCATGGCTAAAGACGATTTTGACTCGATCGAGGAACATATGCAGTATTCCGCTCAAACAATCCGTCCCTTGATGGATAAGGTGCGCGAATATGCTGACACGCTGGAAGGAGAAGTGGCCGACAATTTCTGGCCGCTGCCTACCTATCAAGAAATGTTGTTTGTTAAATAACATGACGGCAAGGAGGGGGTAAATAGGCTGAAAAAATGATTGGCCACCCCCTTCTTTTTAGCTCTGGTAGTTTTAAGTTATGTTAAGAATAGCTGTGCGAAACGTTTAGGCATGAAATAGGGAGCCAAATGCCCGAAATAACCGCCTAGTAAGGTCTTCAGTCCCCCGACTGAATCTAAGAGGTCAACCCAGACCAACCTTATAACTGTTTAT
>NZ_JASJFG010000744.1:0-11843 GCF_030065375.1 Microcystis sp. M49636_WE2
AGCTCCATATTTACCGATGGTGATAATATAACCATTGTCACCGAAGGGCAGAGTTTTCATCGGTTCGGCACAACGACAAAACCAACCTTCGTGAGCGCGCAGATAATCGGCAACCTTGTCCTGATTGCTATACATATCCATACATCCGGCAAAATGGGTTTGAAAACCGAGAAATTGATTGTCTTCTTTGACTTCTACAGATTCGAGAGCTAGGGAGTTAATGGGGGGACGCTGCATGACTTAAAACCTGGAAAATGATAGTGCTAGAAACAGTTGGGGATTAACTGCCAAAGGATCAGGGAAATTTGTAGAATTGAGATTAGTGTAACGTATTGTTAAAAACTATTTGGTCAAGAAGCGATGAAAGCATTTGTAGCAGGAGCCACGGGGGAAACGGGACGGAGAATCGTTGCCCAATTAGTCGAACGTCAGATTCCCGTGCGTGCTTTGGTGAGAAACCCAGAGAAAGCGGCAGAAATTTTGCCAGCAGGGGTGGAAATCGTCGTCGGAGATGTCCAACAGGCCGATAAGTTAGAGGCACTCATCGCTGATTGTAGCGTTTTGCTATGCGCCACGGGAGCCAGACCGAGCTTTAATCCCACGGAACCTTTGTTAGTGGACTACTTGGGAACTAAAAATCTCATCGATGCCGCCAAAAAGAAAGGAATCGAACATTTTGTTCTCGTTACTTCCCTCTGTGTATCGAACTTTTTCCATCCTCTCAATCTCTTTTGGTTAATTTTATTCTGGAAAAAACAAGCGGAGGACTATTTAATCAATAGTGGCTTAACCTACACGATTGTGCGCCCCGGCGGCCTTAAAAACGAGGATAATCTTAATGCCATTAAAATGTCATCCGCCGATACCCTTTCTGAGGGCAATATTCCCCGCACAAAAGTGGCCTCGGTTTGCGTAGAATCCTTATTTTATCCCGCCGCTAACAATAAAATTCTCGAAATTGTTGCCCCCTCAGACGCACCCAATCTCGATTGGACCCAATTGTTTCAAAGTGTCAGCTAAACAGTGAACAGTAATCAGTTATCAGTAATCAGTGATCAGTAATCAGTGAACTGATAACTCAAATCTGGAAACTAAAAACTCATATCTGATAACTCATATCTGATAACTGATAAGTAGGTATGCGTTAAAAATTATCAGATGCCCCCCTTATTAAGGGGGATCCCCCCGCCTATCGGCACCCCCCTTATCAAGGGGGGCAGGGGGGATCGAACCTAAAATCCATTTTTAATTTAATTATAACCAGCTACTTAACTGATAACTGGTAACTGATAATCCGTTAACCTCTTAACCAGTCAAATAATTGACCGAGGGTGATTTGAAAATTCGTAGCAAAAGCGGGGACGGGTAAAAGAGCATTTTCTGATTCAAAAATAGCGATAGTTCGATCACTAAAATAAACAAAGATAATTTCTTCTTCTGGATCGATTAACCACCCCATTTGAGTGCCGTGATCCAGACAATAAAGAATATTTTTAACAACTTTAGTCTGATTTTGATCGGGAGAGAGAATTTCAATTAACCAGTCAGGAGCGATCGCAAAATTATTTAATACTTTTCCCTCGCCATCGCGGGGAATATTTTCCCAGAGAAAAACTGAAACATCAGGAACTAGAGAACGACTGCCAAAAGTACAACGCAATTCAGGATAGGCACGGGCAATTCGTTGGGGTTTTAGACTGGCGTTAATAGCTGGAACTAAATCACCTTGAATAGTGCTATGTTTACCTTGGGGCATCGGTTTAGGAATAATTTGACCGTCAATAAATTCCTTGCGGGGTTTAGTTTCTGGTAATTGCAGAAATTCCCTTAGTGTCAGGGAATTATTAACAGTGACAACCATAAAATTTTTTTATTGATCGCTATGATCGTTAATTTTATCGCAATTTCTCAAAGCAGAGAAGATCCAAACAGTTATACAGGGCTGGCTGAATAAATCTAAAAACCTTGTTGGGTAAGACTTTTAGATCTTTTGTCAATCAAAAAGTACTGGCTCTGGGAGTGATCGGGGGGAAATTTAGGCACTTTTTCCCTGAAAATTAGGTAATTGGCCACCTCAAAACTGGTAAAACCCCACACCCCACACCCCACACCCCACACCCTGCCACCACCGAAAAACTTTTTGCCGCAAACCCTATATAAAAATGTCCGTCACATCGCTGGGACAGGGTTGGGTTTGGTGGTGGTGCAGAAATGCGTGGAACTACACGGTAGCTCGATCGAAATTGCTATTATCCCCAGTAATGGAACCACTGTCACGATTCTATTACCGAAACTGGCCTGAAAATCAATAAATCGGAGCGAGAATCATTCTCAATCAGGGGAAAACTTCCGGGGAAGAAATTAGGAAACACCACCCAGACGGGCATATTCTAAAATTGACTGGCTAAGAGCATCGCGATCATCGCGGCTGAGATAATAATTCCGGCCGCCGATATCATTGAGAAATCGCAGTAGGGCAAGACAAGCGGACTCTAGATCCGCTCTGCGTCGGGCAGCGGCTAAAGCTTGTTCAGAGGTGGCATAAACTAGGCAATCGCTAATTCCTTCCCTGCCATCCACTCGCCAACATTGAAAAGAATAACCCTGCATTTCTAGGATCAATTCAATCTGCCAGCCGTGATAGTCAAGTCGCGTATAAATCATCTCAAGCAGCCCCGTTTAGGAGAGGAAAGTCACAGGTTTGACCGCTCTGATTGTCTAGAAGTCCTGCACCTGTCTAACTTTCTAATTTAACGGGTGATTATGGAAACCCTCTGCAAACTTCGTGCAGATTCCGTGCAGAAATGATTTTGTCTACTGTCCCAAGGCAGATATTACTTTAAACGATAACCAAGACCGTGAACGGTTTCAATAAAGTCTTCCGGCGCACCGAGGGATTTTAGCTTGTGACGAAGACCGCGAATATGGGAAGTAACGGTTTCCTCGGCTGGAGAATCGTCCAAAGACCAAACTCGCTCAATAATACCCGATCGACTTAAGACCCGGCGCCCATGGGTAACAAGTAATTCTAAGAGAGCGAATTCCTTGGGGGTGAGGGAAAGAAATTGACCGTTATAACTGGCCTCGTGGGTACTGGGATTTAACTGCAAACCCCCCCAAGATAATAAAACACTGCTGGTGCTGCTGCCGCGTCGGATCAAGGCCCGAATCCGCGCCATTAATTCGCCCAAATCGAAGGGTTTAGTGACATAATCATCGGCCCCTGCGTCTAATCCGTCGATTTTATCGATTACCGTATCCCTTGCGGTTAATAATAAAACGGGAACGGTGGCATTAGCAGAGACGGGATGATGGGATTCCGCTCGTCGCAGACGTTGACAGAGCAAAGTTCCGCTTAATTTGGGCAGGGTGACATCAAGAACTAAAAGGTCATATTTGCCTAATTCTAGCCAATTCCAGCCTTCTTCTCCGTCTCTAGCCACATCGACAACGTATTGTCGCTCGCTCAACGCCTCTCGCAAAATCTCGGCTAGTTGCATATCATCTTCTACTACTAAAATTCGCATGGTCTAGACTTGACACTCCCGCCGTCAAGCTGACGCTGTGACGGGGGATTCTTGATTCACAGAAACCCGCTTTTCGGTACAAGTACCAACGAGTCTTACAGTTTCTCCCCAAGCTTGAAATTCCGACTGTCCATCGGTATTTGTTGACAGTATTCTCATACCTTCTTCCCTTACATTCTTGGCGGCGTTTTCATCTCTATCGTGCTGCGTCTTACATTCTGGACAAATCCATTCACGAATACTGAGAGTCAATAAATCATTTTTAAATCCACAGCAAGAACAGAGTTTTGTACTCGGATAAAACCTGTCAACTTCTACAAGTTTTCCTCCCTCTCTTTTTAGCTTGTAGTCCAAGAAATTAAGCAACATACCAAAACCAGCGTCATGTATTGATTTGGCTAATTTAGTCCTTGCTAACCCTTTAATATTCAGATTCTCGGCTACAACGATTTGGTTTTCATCGCATAACTTTCTGGAGAGTTTATGAAGAAAATCCTGTCTAGTATTTGCTATCTTTTCGTGAACCTTGGCTACCTCCTTAATGGCTTTTTGGCGATTATTAGACCCCTTGGCTTTACGAGACAATGCTTGTTGTCTCCGCTTTAAACGTTTAGCATATTTTCTGGTAGGTTTGATTGGGTCAATCTTGTAGGTTGTTTCACCATCAAAAACCGTAACTAAAGAAGATAAACCTAGGTCTATCCCTGATATTTTTAGTTTTTCAATGGTTGTTGAGTCATCCATCTCAAACAAGATGGCAGCAAAATATTTATCTGTACTGGTTTTAGAAACAGTTACGGATTTAATCTTACCATTTATTACTTGAGAAATCTTAGCTTTTACAACCCCTAATTTAGGTAGCTTAATTCCCTTATTTCTAATTGAACAACTTTCAGGATAACGGATTGATTGTTTTTTGTTCTTACTTTTAAATTTAGGGAATTTTGTTCTTTTTGAGAAGAAGTTCTTAAAAGCAGATTCTAAGTTTTTCAATGATTGCTGCAAGGTAGCGGCAGTAGCCTCAGCTAACCATTCAAAATCCAGTTGTTTCTTGAGTTGGGTAAGGTCTTTTGCCATGTCACAGTAGGTCATTCCTTTACCAGTCTCTAGGTACTGATTGTTAGTTTTATTTAAGTAGTAATTCCAAACAAAACGGACGCAACCAAAGTTTTTAGCTAAGGCTAGTTCCTGTTTTTTGTTTGGGTATATTCTCACTTTTAAAACATTTAACATCAGCCTGACCCATCTGTGTTATCTTTCCACTATAACACTTACCGCTTAAATATGTCAAGCTCATACATACCTTGAGAATCAAGCCTTTCCTTATTAGGAAACGCTGTCGCGTTAGTTTAGATTCTGGGGGCAATTCATCTCCCGTTAATTTCTGGTATATTTTTAATTAAGGAGAAATTTAACGGGAGTCCTCTTGCTCCATTTAGATAGAGTAAGCTGGAAATAGCTTCGGTTTGCTGCTGATGAATTGGCTCAAACAAGGAAAATGGATCGCGGGAGGTTTCGGGCTAACTGTCTTATTGATGGGAACTATTAGCCTAGTTTCCTATCGCAATACCCTCGCTCTGCGTCAGCGCGCTGCCGAGGTGGAAGTTACCTACGAGATCATCGATAATCTCAGTAATCTTTACGCTAACATGGCGGTGGCCGAATCGGGAAGACGGGGTTATATCAAAACTGGCAGCCCCAGTGAATTGGGCCGTCATCGTCGGGCGATCGCTTTGATGCAATCTAACTGGCAACTCTTGGCTAAACAATTAGAAAACGGCACGGATTTCGAGCGGGAAATGGTGACTCAGATCGGGGATTTAATGTATCGGCGAATTACTTTATTTAATCAATCGATCGCTACCTATAAATCCGATCGATCCGATGATATTTCTCAAGATGCAATCACGGTTAAAAGTGTCGAAGTCCGGGATAAGTTTCAAAATCTTCTTACCTATTTACAAGCTAGTCAGAAAAGGAATTTAAGAAGTAGTATCGCTAGTTCTAGGGATAGTATTAGCGAAAATTCTCTGTTGGGTTTACTGGGAACTTTTACTAGCTTTGGGATTATTTGCGGAGTTTATTTTTTAGTTTTTTGGCAAGAGAAACGGCGACAAAAAAGTGATGAAATTCACCGGTTATTACTACAGGAAAAAGAACTTTCCGATCTAAAAATTCAGCTTTTTTCTATGATATCCCATGAGTTCCGAACTCCTTTAACCGTAATTCTTTCTGCCTCGCAGTTATTAGAAAATGGCTTAAAAGATGCAGAGCAGTCGAGCAGAAAAAACCTATATAGAATCCAGTCTTCTGTCAAGCTAATGAATCAATTCTTAACAGATATTTTGATTTTAACAAGGGCAGAATCTGGTAATCTCAGTTGTCGGCTAGAGCCGCTCGATATTGAAGCTTTTTGTTTAAATTTGGTCGAGGATTTTCAATTTATCAATAAAAATAATACGCCGATTAAATTTGTCAGTCAGGGATTGATGATCCGTCCTTATCTAGATGAGAAACTGCTCTACTCGATTTTAAGTAATTTACTCTTAAATGCGATTAAATATTCCCCCACGGGAGCAGGGATTAGTTTGATTTTGGGGAAAGATAGCGATCGCATTGTTTTTCAAGTCCGGGATCACGGGATCGGCATTGCCGAGGAAGATAGAGGTAAGATCTATGAACCCTTTTATCGGGGTCAGAATGTGGAAAATATTATTGGCACGGGATTGGGGTTAGCAGTGGTTAAAAAATGCGTCGAACTCCACCGTGGCGAAATCACCCTAGATAGCCAAGTGGGTGAGGGAACAAGCTTTACCGTCAAACTGCCCATTTCACCCTAGTTCCAGCTTGAGCGGCCAAAAGATTACAAAATGTAACTTTCTTTCTTTCGAAGGGGGACGAAAGCAACGAAGAATTTTTAAGTAAGTAGTTATAATTAAATTGAAGATAGATTTTGCCTCTGATCCCCCCTGCCCCCCTTGATAAGGGGGGTGCCGATAGGCGGGGGGATCCCCCCTGCCCCCCTTGATAAGGGGGGTGTCTGACAACTTTTAACACCTACCTACTTATCTTCTAGATTAATCGATCGCAAGATCCAATCTCGATCGACCCTGAAACCGCCACCAGTGCCTGATTGCAGCCCGAATTAGCCCAGAATCAACCCCGAGGGAGTTGATGGCATCGCAACTTTTAGGCAAAAATAGGGCTTTTGCCGCCAAAAAAGCCTATATTTTGGCTCTTTGCCCCCTGTTTGACCCCTGATTTTTGCAGCCAGTTGACTCTCCTGGGGAACTGGTCACGGTTTCCTGATAGGATAAGGTGACTTGGGATTAACTTATGGTGTTGAAAATATGTCTCTAAAACCTTACATTTCTCGCTTATTAGCTTTGGTTCTCGTCCTGGTCATCGGATTGATGGGTTGTTCTAGTAGTTCGGGGTTAACGGGCAATTATGGAAAAGATACCCTGACGGTGATTGAAAGTTTAACCACAGCCCTTGATTTAGTCAAAGATGACCCGAATAAAGCGGCAGTTGAGTCGCAAGCAAAGGAACAAATCAACGATTACATCTCCCTCTACCGACGAGATAAAAAATCCGGGGGTTTGCGTTCTTTCACTACTATGCAAACAGCTTTAAACTCTCTAGCTGGTTATTATACCGCCTACGGTTCCCGTCCCATCCCCGACAAACTCAAACAACGTTTAAAACAAGAATTTAAACAGGTGCAATTCTCTCTCCAGAAAGGAATTTAGATACAGATTAGGGGTTGGGTGTTAGGGTTTTGGGGAGTTGGGGTTTTGGGGTATTAGTTGAAATCCCTCCATCTCCCCACACCCCATACCCCACACCCCACTCCTGTAAAAATCAGACCAAATCCGGTTAGACTAGAAATACAAAGCGTATTATAAAAAACTACAAAATTGATTCAAGACGAAACCCTAGAATTATTGGAATGGCCGCGGCTATGTCAACACCTAGCTACCTTTGCAGCGACTAAACTAGGTGCGATCGCGATTCGTCAATTGCCATTACCAGAAAGCAAAGAGGAAAGTTTAAACCTACTCTGCCAAACCAAAGAAGTTTATAGCTTAGAACAAAAATTAGATAGTCGTCTTTCCTTTGATGGGATTAGCGACATCGGTGATGCCCTAGAAAGGGCGCATCTGGGGGGGTTATTATCGGGACAGGAACTTTTAAATATTGCCACGACTTTAGCGGGAGTGCGACGTTTACGCCGTTTAATTGACGAACAGGAAGATATACCAGTTTTAAAAGAGTTAGTAGCCGAAATTCGCACCTATCCAGAGATAGAACAGGAAATACACCGTTGTATCGATGAAGATGGCCGGATATCCGATCGCGCTAGTCCCCAATTACGCGAAATTCGGGGACAAATGAAGGTGATTAGAGAGCGAATTTACCGAAAATTACAGGATATCATGCAAAAACAGGGCGGTGCTATCCAAGAAGCGGTCATTACCCAAAGAAGCGAGCGCTGGGTGATTCCCGTCAAAGCAGCACAAAAAGAGCAAATACCCGGGATAATTCACGATACTTCCAGCACAGGGGCGACTTTTTACATTGAACCTCACTCTATCATTGACCAAGGCAATCAACTGCGGCAATATCGTCGTCTGGAACAAATCGAAGAAGAAAAAATCCTGCGGCAGTTAAGTAATACAATCGCCGAAGCCTTTGAGGACTTAGAATATTTACTAGCGATCGCTACTAGGCTCGATCTGGCCACCGCTAGGTCCCGTTACAGTTTATGGTTAGAGGGTAATCCCCCCCACTTTATCGATGGTTCGGAAACGATTACTTTACGGAATTTGCGTCATCCTTTGCTCTGGTGGCAAAAACACCATGAACAGGGGGGGGAGGTCATACCAATAAATGTGCAGATTAGCCCAGAAATTCGCGTTGTTGCCATCACCGGACCAAATACCGGCGGAAAAACCGTTACTTTAAAAACCCTCGGATTAGCGGCTTTAATGGCGAAAGCGGGCTTGTTTATTCCAGCGCGGGAACCGGTAGAGATACCCTGGTTCGATCAGGTTTTAGCCGATATCGGGGATGAACAGTCTTTACAACAGAGTTTATCGACTTTTTCGGGTCACATTCGCCGGATTGTCCGCATTTTAGCGGCTTTAAATTCTCGTTCCTTGGTTTTACTCGATGAGGTGGGAGCAGGTACGGATCCGGCCGAGGGAAGTCCTTTAGCGATCGCTATTTTACAATACCTCGCCGATCATAGTTTACTGACGGTGGCTACCACTCACTACGGGGAATTAAAAGCGTTAAAGTATCGAGATTCTCGCTTTGAAAATGCCTCGGTAGAGTTTGATGATCGCACTCTTTCCCCCACTTATCGACTATTATGGGGCATTCCGGGCCGTTCTAATGCTTTAACTATTGCCCAGCGTTTGGGATTAAGTGCCGAAATTGTGGCCGAAGCGAGAAATCATCTGGGGGGGTTATCGGAGGAGATAAATCAAGTAATTGCTGGTTTGGAAGCGCAAAGACGGGAACAGGAGTCAAAAGCTCAAGAAGCTAGTCAATTACTCCAACAAACGGAGAAATTTTATACAGAGGTGTCCACGCGGGCCAATTCTCTACAGGAGAGAGAGCGAGAATTAAAGCGTTATCAGGAACAGGAGATACAAAAGGCTTTATTATCGGCAAAAGCAGAGATTAATGATGTTATTCGTCGATTGCAAGCGGGAACAAAAACCGGTAGAGATGCCCAAAAAGCCACAGAGGAGTTAACTGCGATCGCAGAAAGGTTATTACCAAAAACGGAAAAAACTAAGGTTAATTATCGTCCGCAAGTGGGGGAAAGGGTACGCTTGCCCAATTTGGGACAAACTGCCGAAGTTTTAGCAATTTCACCAGAATCAGAGGAGATTTCCCTGCGTTTCGGTATGATGAAGATGACCTTACCCTTAGACCAGATTGAGTCTTTGGATGGTCAAAAAGTGGAAACTGTGCCAAAACCTGCCAAAAATTTGCCCCAAACTCCCACAAAACCCCAGGAGACCCCTTTAATTCGTACTTCTAACAATACCGTCGATATTCGCGGTTCTAGGGTGGCAGAGTCAGAAACGGATATCGAACAGGCGATCGTCAGGGCTACCCCATCGGGTATATTATGGATTATTCACGGTAAAGGGACGGGAAAATTGCGTCAAGGTGTTCACGATTTTTTATCCCGTCATCCCCAGGTAAAACGCTTTCAATTAGCACCCCAAAATGAGGGCGGTTCGGGGGTAACTATCGCTTATTTAACTTAGGGTTTGCGGCAAAAAGTTTTTTGTCGGGTTAGAAGCCAGGAGATAGGGTGATAGGGTGATGGGGTTTTAGGGTTTTAGGGTTTTAGTTGAAATTCCCCACTTCCCCACTTCCCCACTTCATAATTCATAATTCATACTTTGTGGTTTTTGTCAAAAAAACTTTTTTTTTGCAATAAAACTACACAAAAAAAAGATCATCGTTGTGGGTGAAATTGACTGATTTACCCGTCTTAATTAGGATCACCTTCTAGGTGTGGCAAGGGTTTCAGCCATTGCCGCCCAAAAAAGCACAGAATAGGCCACTATGAAATTCTATCAAATCGCTGTAACCATTACAACATCGTTGTTAAATAAAAATCTTTCTCAATTAATTCTTAAGAATTTATAAATATTGCGGAATGTTAATTTAAATATTCTCAAGTTTTTGGAGTCAATCAATAATTTTTGCTTATCTTTAGCCAACATTGGGTGAGAAGTCAGGAGTCAGGAGTCAGGAGTCAGGAGTCAGGAGTCAGGAGTCAGGAGACTTTTTTTATCCCACTTCATAATTCATAATTCATAATTCATAATTCATAATTCCCAAGAAGATTATTTTCTGGAGAATAAAACGTAAAAACAGGGAATAATAAACAGAGTTAACAGAGTTGCTAAAGACAAACCCGAAAAAACGACAATTCCTAAAGGTTGCAGGAATTCTCCCCCCTCTCCCAATCCTAAAGCGAGGGGAAATAAACCTAAAACCGTGGTCACGGTAGTCATTAAAATCGGTCGTAAACGTTGGGGAGCGGCCTTTAAAATGGCTTGTAGTCGAGTAAAACCGAATTCTTGCCGCAATTGATTGGCTAATTCCACCATAATAATCCCGTTATTAACCACAATCCCCACCAATAACACCACCCCGACGATGACAATGGCATTAATCGGGGTTTTGGTCAAATATAGTCCAAAAATTCCCCCCGCTAGGGCCAAAGGAACGGTTAACATAATCACCAAAGGGTCTATGAGTGAGTTATACTGCACGGCCATGACCACAAAGACTAAAAATACCGATAAACCCGCTAATAAACCCAAAGAACCCTGAATTTCTTGATTAGACGTGGCAGCAGCACTGGGTAAAATGCTGATACCATCGGGTAAGGGAGTAGCGTTTAAAACCGATTGTACTCCCGCGAGTGCGTCACTTAATTTCGCTCCCTCGACCAAACTGCCGATAATAATAAAAACTTGACGCTGATTAATTCTCTGGATGACTCCGGGGGTTTTTCCCCCTTCAATCCTAGCTATATCTGCTAATTTTAAGTCTTCTTGTCTATTGACAAAAATAGGTATTTGTGATATGTCACTAATTTTTTGCCGCGAGTTGGGGTCTAATTGCACCCGGATATCGATTAATCTTTCTCCCCGTTGCAGTTGGGTGGGGATCGATCCTTGAATAGCGGTCCGTAGCGTTTGTCCCACTTCCAGGGTACTCAATCCCAAACTATTTAAGCGGGTCCAATCGGGTTTAATCTGAATTTCTGGTTGTCTGGGGTCAGCATCGGCACGAAAACGCGCACTAGGTACTTTTTCATCGAGAATACCGAGGATTTCTTCACCAGCTTGCTCTAGAGTTTTCCCATCTCGTCCCTGTAACATCACATCCACATCGGCACCGACGGAGGGAGAGTTATTAAGAATAATACCGCGCACTTGACCGGGGGTGAGACGCAAACGCACGTTAACGAGGTTTAATTGCTCTAGTGCTTTGCTCATGCGTTCGATATAGGCTTCTGTATTAGTGCCTTTTTTGAGACTAATCGTACTAGAAGCACGCAAAATATTTTCATTGGTAGTTGTGCCAAAAAGAGAACCGCCACTGGTAGTAAAAACATACTCAGTTTCCGGCTGTGATAATAAAATCTTTTCTACTTCCCGCATCACCTGACGGTTAGTATTTAAATTGGTACCCGGGGGAAATTGAGCAAAAACGTTCACCTGTCCGGTTTGAATACGACTAAAGACTTCCTGGGGGATATATTGCCAGAGA
>NZ_JASJFG010000565.1:0-6309 GCF_030065375.1 Microcystis sp. M49636_WE2
GCGACCAATAGTTACTTTCAGGGTTTCATCTGTCCATTTTTCTACCGTGGCACAAACGCTGGTTTCTGTCGGTCCATAAGCATTAAAGAAATTTCTACCCGTAGCCCATTGTTTGATCAATTCTTCTGAACAAGCTTCTCCTGCCACAATAATTGTTTGTAACTCTGGGATGTCTTCTAGTGGCAAAGCCGCTAAGGCTGAGGGGGGTAAAGTAATATGAGTAATACCATAATCTTTTAATCGCCCCATTAATGGCAACCCAGGCATTAAAGCGTCTTTTGTGTCTAAATAAAGGGTTGCACCTGCTCCTATTGCCATGATAATTTCCCAGATAGAAGCATCAAAATTGAGGGAAGCAAACTGGAGAATGCGAGAGTTTGACTGTAAGTTAAACGTTTTAATTTGCGCTTGAGCTAGGTTAAATAGTCCCCGATGTTCCACCATTACCCCCTTGGGTTTTCCTGTAGAACCAGAGGTATAAATGAGATTAGCTAAATTATTGGCTGTTACTACTCCTGTTAGGTTATCTTGGCTGTTTTGGTTAATTTCTTCTGTGAATCTGTCTAACAAGATTAGCGGCGCTTGATGTTCAGGTAATTTATCGATTAATCCCTCTTGAGTTAGCAATAATGACAGTTGAGCATCAGCGATGGCAAATTGTAGCCGTTCACTGGGATAATCTGGGTCGAGAGGTAGATATGCACCACCCGCTTTTAATATCCCCAATAACCCCACAATCATCTCTAAGGAACGCTCAAGGGAAATACCGACTAAAGTATCAGCTTTTACGCCTAATTTCCGCAGATAATGAGCTAATTGATTAGCACGACAATTTAACTCATTGTAGGTTAATTGTTGCTGGGAACAGACCACCGCTACCGCGTCGGGTGTGCGTTTTACCTGTTCCTCAAATAACTGATGAATACACTTATACTCAGGATAGTCAACTTGAGTATTGTTCCACTCAATTAATAACTGATTAGTCTCGCTTTCTGTCAGTAAGGGTAATTGGGAAATCCGCGCTTGAGGATTGGCCGCAATTCCCCCTAATAAGTTGAGAAAATGCCCTGATAATCGCTCAATAGTGCTACTCTCAAACAAATCAGTATTATATTCCCAGACACCTTTTAAGCCATCATCGGTGTTAACCATAGCTAAGGTTAAATCAAACTTAGCTGTGGTATTTTCTGGAGGCAAATCTGTCACCGTTAATCCCGTCATTGCAATCTCAGACTTAGGTGTATTTTGCAGGACAAAAGCGACTTGAAATAGGGGAGTATGGCTCAAATCCCGTTCCGGTTGCAACGCTTCGACTAACATTTCAAAGGGTAAGTCTTGATGCGCGTAAGCATCCATTGTCACTTCCCGAACACGGGTTAATAACTGACTAAAACTCGGATTATCTGATAAATCCGTCCGCATCACTAAAGTATTAACAAAGAAGCCGATTAAACCCTCAATTTCACCGCGATTACGATTAGCGATGGGAGTTCCTACCAAAATATCACTTGACCCTGTATAACGATACAGTAAAGCATCAAAAGCAGCCAACAGCGTCATAAATAATGTCACCCCTTGTTGGCGACTTAATTCAGTCAAAGCTTGGCTAAGTTTGGGGGAAAGGGAAAATTCTTGCTGAGTACCGACAAAGCTTTGCACCGCAGGTCGAGGGTGGTCTGTGGGAAGAGATAATAAAGGGGGTGCAGCTGTTAGTTGATTTTGCCAGTAATTTAATTGACTTTGTAGGACATCCCCTTGCAACCATTGTTTTTGCCAGAGTGCAAAATCTGCATACTGAATCGGTAAAGGAGCTAAATTTGCGGGATGATTTTGAGTGTAAGCATTGTATAAGCTGGTCAGTTCGTGAATAAATACTTCTATTGACCAACCATCACTAATAATGTGGTGCATACACACTAATAAGAAATGTTCCGTCTCCGATAGCACCACTAAAGTGATTCTGATTAAGGATTCTTTGGCTAAATCAAAGGGTTGAGTGGCTTGTTTTTGCTTTAATTGCTGTGTTTTTTCTGCTTGCTCCTGGATGGGTAAATCTTGTAAATCAACGACCGATATTGTCTCCCTTGTTGTTTGAATAATCTGAGTCGGTTGTCCATCAATCGTGACAAAATTAGTCCGTAATACTTCATGGCGATCACAGATTTCTCGTAAACTTTGTTCTAAGGCCTTTTGATTGAGGTTGCCTCGGAAATGCAACACCATCGGTATATTGTATAAAGCACTATTTGGTTGCAATTGATCTAAAAACCATAAACGCTGTTGAGCAAAAGATAGAGGTAGTTCTGTATCCTTAGTTCTCGGTAAAATGGGGGGTACTGTTAGCGTCAGATTTTGCTGCTGTAATTGTCCAATGAGATGCGCTAATTCGGCCACCGTAGCTGCACCAAATAAACTCCGCAAAGGTAGTTCTATTTTAAATAAACTCCGAATCCGAGAAACTAATTGAGTTGCGAGGAGAGAATGGCCGCCAATTTCAAAGAAATTATCATAAATTCCCACTTGCTCTATTTTGAGTATTTCTGTCCAAATTTGCACCAACATCTCTTCAATTCCATTGCGTGGTGCTACATATTGATCCCGGCGATTCCCTATTTTATCTGGTGCGGGTAAAGCGCGACGATCTACCTTACGATTAGTAGTAAGGGGTAAAGATTCCAGAAAAACAAAAGCTTGAGGAACCATATACAGAGGCAATTTACTGGACAGAAACTGACGCAGTTCACTAATCATCGGTATCCGTTCGTAATGAGCTACTATGTAGGCGACTAAATATTTATCCCCCGGAGTATCTTCCCGAATAATCACACAAGATGTTTGTACATCAATATTTTGGTTAATTACCGCTTCAATTTCTCCTAACTCAATACGGAATCCGCGAATTTTAACCTGATTGTCAATCCGGCCAAAACATTCAATATTACCATCAGGTAAATAACGCGCTAAATCTCCCGTCTTATACAAACGATTGAACGGTGAATGAGCAAAGGGATTGTTAATAAATTTTTCAGCAGTTAATTCGGGACGATTCAGATAACCCCGCGCTAAACGAACACCGCATAGATGCAATTCTCCCTTAACTCCAATGGGTACAGGTTGCAGATTTTGATCCAAGATATATGCTTTGGTATTAGCAATGGGACGACCAATCAGCACTGAATTGATTTTTTCTGACTGATAATCTAGCAAGTCATGAACTATGGCGGTTACAGACGCTTCTGTGGGGCCATATACATTAATACATTGAACCCGTTTTCCGACCATTTGTCGCCAAATATTGACGGTTTCTGGTAACACTGCATCCCCTCCCACGGCGACAACCCGCAGACTGGATGGTACAGTAGCTAATGATTGGGAAACGGCGATTGCCCATTCATGCCAATAGGCGGGGGTAATATTTAAAACGGTGAGGCTTTCTTGTTCAATAAAATCGGCAAAATCAGTCAAAGTTGCGAACATTTGCCCTGGTCTTAAGACCACTGTGCCACCTTTTAACCAAGTGGGAAAAATTTCTTCGGCAGCGACATCAAAGCCAAAGGAAGCAAACTGTAAAACGCGATCAGATTCTGTTAAACCGAATACTTCACTAATGCCCCAACTATGATTAACTAAGGCTGCGTGAGTTAACATCACTCCTTTAGGTTTACCGGTTGAACCAGATGTATATAATAGGCATAGTAGATTTTCTGGAACCACTTCACTGAGGGGATTTTCTGGACTTTGAACTGTCAAAATCTCGGCTAATTTATCTAAGACAATTACCCCCACATCTTCTACTGGCAAAGAATCGAGTAAACTTTCTTGAGTTAGCAGTAGAGAAATTTGGGCATCTTCTGCCATATAAGTCAACCGTTGCTGGGGATAATCTGGATCTAAAGGTATATAGGCTCCTCCAGCTTTGAGAACTGCTAATAATCCGACAATAACTAACAGCGACCGCTCTAGATAAATGCCAACTAAAACTTCTGAATTTACCCCCAAAGATTGTAAATAATGGGCTAATTGATTCGCCTGAATATTTAATTCTTGATAGGTTAATTCTTGACCTTCAAAGACCACTGCTACTGCAGCTGGTGTTCGTGCTGCTTGTTCTTCAAATAATTGATGAATACATTGATGGAAAGGATATGCTTTTTCGGTGGCATTCCAGTCTTTTAATAATTCTTTTGCCTCTACTTCGGTTAATAATGGTAGTTGGAAAATTGGCTGCTGCGGGTTAACAACCAATGCTTCTAGCAAGGTGATGAAATTTCCTGTTAATCGCTCAATGGTGCTGCGATCAAATAAATCGGTATTATATTCCCATACGCCTTTTAATTCTGCACCGGTATTCTCCATACCCAGGGTTAGATCAAATTTGGCGGTGTCATTTTCCGTGGTGAGGGGAGTGGCAGTTAATCCTGTTAGTTCTAAGGGAGACGGGGGACTATTTTGCAGCAGAAAATCCACTTGAAATAAAGGCGCGTGACTTAAATCTCGTTCAGGTTGTAGGACTTCTACTAACATTTCAAAGGGCAAATCCTGATGAGCATAGGCATCCATTGCCATTTCCCGTACTCGACCCAATAACTGATTAAAATTGGGCTTACCTGACAAGTCAATTCGCAGAACCAAAGTATTGACAAAAAAGCCGATTAAACCTTCAAGTTCACTGCGATTACGGTTAGCAATGGGAGTACCAATTAAGATGTCTTCCTGTTCCGTATAACGGTAAAGTAAGACAGCATAAGCTGTTAACAGGGTCATAAATAAGGTGACACCCTGTTCCTGGGTTAATTGGGTCAGTTTTTCGGTTAATTCCCAAGAAAGGCTAAAGGGTAAATGTCCCCCAGCAAAACTTTGTTGATTGGGTCGAGGTCTATCTGTTGGTAAAGATAGGAGGGCCGGTGCGCCGGCTAACTGTTTTTGCCAGTAGTCTAGTTGCTGTTGCAATACCTCTCCCTGCAGCCATTGTCTTTGCCAAAGGGTAAAATCTCCATACTGGATAGATAGGGGATTTAGAGGCGAAGATAAACCCTGAATATAAGCATTATAGAGGGCGGTTAGTTCCTGAAGAAATACCTCCATTGACCAGCCATCACTGACAATATGGTGCATACAGACTAATAAGAGATGTTCCGTTTCAGATAACACCAATAAAGTGATTCTGATTAAGGGTTCACCAGCTAAGTCAAAGGGTTGAATCGCTTGATTTTGTGCTAACTCTTGAGACGCAATTACTTTTTCACTACCAGATAAATGCTGTAAATCAACAACCGTAACTGTCCAGGTTCGTGTCTGTATAACTTGGGTAGGGATACCATCAACGGTAATAAAGTTGGTGCGTAAAGCTTCATGGCGATCGCAAATTTCTTCTAAACTCTGAATTAAGATTTCTGAGTTCAGGTTTCCCTCTAAACGCAAGGCTAGGGGGATATTATAAAAAGAACTATTCGACTCAAATTCAGCCAAAAACCAGAGACGAGTCTGAGCAAAAGATAGGGGTAATTCTGCTGTTTTGTCCCTGGGTAAAATCGGCAGTTCAGTTGGTTGTTCTCCTTCGGAAAGCCGTTTTATTTCTTGGGACAATTCGGCTATTGTCGGTGCAACAAATAACTCGCGTAAGGGCATTTCTACCTGAAAAGCCTCACGGATGCGCGAAATTAGTTGCGTTGCTAATAATGAATGTCCACCTAACTCAAAGAAGTTGTCGTGAATCCCCACCTGTGCAACTTTTAACACTTTTGCCCAAATCGAGGATAATATCTCCTCAATGGGGTTACGCGGCGCGATATACTGCTCTTGGCTTTGGAATTCGGGAGCCGGTAAAGCACGATGATCGATTTTACCATTGGGCGTTAAGGGTAGGGATTCCAAAATGACAAAGGCACTAGGAATCATATACTCTGGTAACTTGGCTTTCAGGAATTGCCGCAGTTCAGTAACATTAAGCGAATTTTTCTCTTTTGGGGCGGAAATAATCTCTTTTTGGGGAATAATATAGGCGACTAAACGTTTCTGATTTGTCTCATCTTCTTGGGCAATTACAACAGCCGTTTTTACTGCATTGTGCTGACTAAGAACGGTTTCAATTTCTCCCAATTCAATACGGAAACCGCGAATTTTAACCTGATTGTCAATCCGTCCTAAATACTCAATATTGCCATCGGTTAAATACCGACATAAATCTCCCGTTTTATATAATTTTGACGGCTCATTGCCCCCCTTATTAAGGGGGGTTGGGGGGATCACTTCATCCTTCTCAAAAGAATTAGGGATAAATTTCTCTTGTGTTAACTCTGGACGATTAAA
>NZ_JASJFG010000846.1:0-2514 GCF_030065375.1 Microcystis sp. M49636_WE2
GTAAGTAGTTATAATTAAATCGAAGATAGATTTTGCCTCTGATCCCCCCTGCCCCCCTTGATAAGGGGGGTGCCGATCCCCCCTGCCCCCCTTGATAAGGGGGGTGCCGATAGGCGGGGGGATCCCCCTTGATAAGGGGGGGCATCTGATAATTTTTAACGCCTACCTACTTAGGGTCAAGTATGCCACACAAACGGCGATCGAGTATTTAATCACTAATCGACAACTGCCCCTAACAAAACCTGACAATACCCCTTTAAAGTCGCCACTCGCTCGCTAATTATCTGTAAACGCTTCTCCCGTCCTTGCCGGGCCGAGGCCAAAAATAACCAATCCGTCTCCAGCAATCGCCAGGATCGATATAGTTCCGTCTGGACCGTGCGCCAACGATTAGCCACCTCTGGGCTGAAATTGTCATCATTTAGTGACAATATCTCCCCCTCTAGACAGGTTTGTAAAGCTTGAAAAGATTGTAACCCCGTGGAAGCATCCCCATCTAGGAGGGCAAGACTGAAATCCTCCAGTTTTCTTAACAAAGATTTGTAGGCTTGATGGTAATTTGTCGGTAGCATCCAATACAAAGCGCGTTAGAATTTGTTACATAAGATTAACGATTTGCCGTCACGGTTGCAAGTCCTCTCTCCTCCCGACCAGAGACAAAAACTTAAAAGAATCGCGTCCTTTTCGCCGATCGATCCGATGCCAGTGTTAGAGAGTTAAGTAATCTGCCATCCCTTCGGCCTAATAGTTTTCTAGTTATCCGTCTCCTCCCCCCCCTATTATCCCCCCGATCTAACCATGAACGCCATCACTGCCATCCAACCAGAAACCCTCACCGCCCTTCCCCGGGCCACGGAACCGAAAAAAGCGTTAGTTTTACCCGATTGGCTGAAAGAATGCCTAATTACCTACGAAAACGACCCCCAGAATCCCGATAGCGATTTAATCTGTCGGGCCTTTAATTTCGCCCACAAACTCCACGAGGGCCAGTATCGCAAATCTGGGGAACCCTATATCGCCCATCCCATAGCTGTAGCGGGATTACTGCGGGATCTGGGGGGTGATGGGGCAATGATCGCGGCGGGATTCCTTCACGATGTGGTGGAAGATACGGAAGTCACCCCCGAAGAAATCGAGGCTAGATTCGGTGTTGAGGTGCGTAATTTGGTGGAAGCGGTGACAAAACTCTCCAAATTCAACTTTTCTAGCAAAACTGAACGGCAGGCTGAGAATTTTCGCCGAATGTTCCTGGCGATGGCTCAAGATATCCGCGTCATCGTGGTCAAATTAGCCGATCGCCTGCACAATATGCAAACCCTCGAACACCTCAACCCGCAACAGCAGCAACGCATCGCCCTCGAAACTAGAGAAATCTTTGCTCCTCTGGCTAACCGTTTAGGGATTGGGCGATTTAAATGGGAATTAGAGGATTTATGCTTTAAATACCTCGAACCCGATGCTTATCGCGCCGTGCAGTTATTGGTATCGGAAAAACGTATCGATCGAGAGGCCCGCATCGAAACCGTCACCAACACATTGCGGGAAAAATTGCAAGAAATTGGCATAAAAGTTCTTGATTTACAGGGTCGCCCCAAACATCTCTACGGCATTTATCATAAAATGCACAATCAAGGCAAAGAATTCGAGCAGATTTATGATATAGCCGCCGTCCGCATTATCGTCGAAACTAAAGAGGAATGTTATCGTTGTTTAGCCGTAGTTCACGACCAATTTACCCCGATTCCCAACCGTTTTAAAGACTATATCGGTTTACCAAAAGCTAACCGTTATCAATCCCTCCATACCACCGTTGTTGGTTTAAATGCCCGTCCCCTAGAAGTGCAGATTCGCACCCTAGAAATGCACCATGTTGCTGAATACGGGATTGCAGCCCATTGGAAGTATAAAGAAACCGGTTCTAGTCACACAACTTTAACCGCTGAGGATGAAAAATTTGCTTGGCTGCGTAATCTGCTCGACTGGCAAAAAGACCTTAAAGATGGCCAAGAATACATGGATGGCCTGAAAAATAATTTCTTTGAAGAAGATATCTATGTTTTCACCCCCAAAGGTGATGTGGTGGCTCTGGCCCAAGGTGCGACACCGGTAGATTTTGCCTATCATATTCATAGCGAAGTAGGTAATCAGATGAAAGGGGCAAGAATTAATGGTAAATGGTCAGTTCTTGATGCTCCCTTGCAAAATGGTGATCTGGTGGAAATTCTCACCAGCAAGCATAGTCACCCTAGTTTAGATTGGTTAAATTTTGTCGTTACTCCTAGCGCCAGAAATCGCATCCGGCAATGGTACAAAAAATCGCGCCGAGAAGAAAATATTAGCCGGGGTCGTGATTTATTAGAGAAAGAATTGGGTAAAACTGGCTTCGATGCCCTGCTGAAATCGGAACGAATGCAATCGGTGGCTAAACAGTGCAATTATGTGGCAGTAGATGATTTATTGGCGGCCTTAGGTTACGGCGAAGTTACCCTAAAAAATGTGGTTAATCGTCTGCAA
>NZ_JASJFG010000749.1:0-7691 GCF_030065375.1 Microcystis sp. M49636_WE2
GGAATTTCGGGCAAGGGATTGGGTAAGTCGCTTTCTAGTTGACTAATTTCTGTCTGTAAAGTGGTTAGTAATGCTTGTCTTTCCTCTTGATTGTTGACTAACTTTTCCGATTGCCAGATAGCCTGTTGTTGTTGGTTTTGTTGTTGTCGCAAAACTGTCTCTAACTGGTCTCTTTTTCGCTTGGTTTCCCCTAGTTGTCGGGATAATTGCTGTAAAGCTTGATTGATTTCTAAAATATTGTGATTAAGTTTTTCTATCTCCAGATTACCGATATTTCTCTGATTAACTGCATCGGTGATTATTTTCTCAATCTCAATAATTCTATCCCCATACTCTTGACTTTTTTCCTCTAGTCTGATCTGTTGACTTTGTAAATCTTTCAACTGTTCGCGGACTGTAGCGAGGTGATTTTCTTGGGTTTGTAACTCCAATTCTTGAGCGCGAATTATTCCCTGTACCTGTTGCCATTCGCTATGGGTATGATTGGCCTCTAAAGCAGTTAATTTCTCCTGTTCTTCCTGTAAAGATAACTCTAAATCAGGAATTTCTCTGGTTAATACTTCTAACCGTTGACGAGAAATAGTAATTTCCTCTTGCTGACCCGATAATTGACGGTTTAAATCCTCTTTTTCTGTGGTTAAACGTTGTAAATCCTTGCTTAATTGTTGTAGAGATAATTGATTTTCCCGATGACTTTGACGGGTTTCGGTTAACTGTTGGGTTAACTGACTGATAAGATTATTAACTTGAGTAATTTTTTCTTCGTTGCGGGTAAGAATGCGATCGATTTCTGCTAATCTTTCCCGTAGAGATTCCGCTTCACTAGACTCCTTGGCAGAAATTTTACCAAAACGCAGCCCCGATCGCGTCGGTTGGCTGCCTCCGGTCATAGCGCCAGTCATCTCTAATAACTCGCCATCCAAAGTAACGATGCGATATTGATTGATATAATAACGGGCAGAATCTATATCCTCGAAAACCACGGTACTGCCAAAAATATAGTTAAAAACCTCCCGATACTGGGGTTGAAACTTAACTAAATTCACCGCTAAATCCAGATAACCCCGCGCATGACGCAGAGAGGAAATATCCTGGGGACGGGGAGGACGAATTTTATTCAGGGGTAAAAAAGTGGCCCTACCGATGCGACGCTGTTTTAGTAAGGCAATTCCGGCAGCCGCGACGCTATCATCTTGGACGACTACATGACCTAAACGACCTCCGGCGGCGATTTCAAGAGCAATTTGATAACGTTCCTCTACTTCCCCCAATTGTGCCACTAATCCGCAGATTCCGGGCAAATCTGACTGTAATAATATTTGAGTGGCATAGGTTCCCTGGGCCTCCTGTTGCGCTTGTTTGGTCGCTTCCAGTTTATCTAATTCCCTCTGTTTGTCCCGTTGTTCTTTTAGCAGACGTTTTTGGGTGTCCTGACTGATAACGCGATTTTGTTCGGCAATGGTGAGTTTTTGGGCTAAATTTTGGATATCGGGTTCCGATTGATTAATTTTTTGTAATATTTCTTGACTTTCTTCTGTTTTTGTGCTAATGACTTGCTCTAATTCTTGCAGACGTTGACCAGCTTCTACTATATTAGTTTGCAATCGATCGCATCTTTCGGTCAATTGGGCCCGTTGGCTACGGTAGGGGTTTAATTGTTCCTGAAGACGGGTAATATTGCGGGAAAGGTCACTTTGTTCTTTTACCCAAGCTTCTGACGCTTCTGCGAGACTACTTGCTTGCAGACGATGGTTTTCTAGGGTTTCCCTTGCGGTTTGGGTTGTCAGTAGGAGATTGGGTAAAATTTCAGTTTCTAAACGGCTTTTTTGGGCAGTAATCTGATTTAATTCGAGATTATAGCGATTAATTTCCTCTAAAAGTCTGTTTTTCTGTGCCTGAGACTCTTTTTCAAGGTTTTCTAACTCTTTTTGTCGTTGTTGCTGTTGTTGTCGTTTGGCCTGTTGACTCGCTAATCGGGAAGTTAGGGACAGGTGTTCATCTTCCCCGAAAGCTTTAACCTGTTGATTGAGTTTCTCTAATTCTTGACTATTTTGGGCGATTTGTTCGGATAAATTGGCGATATTCTCGGTTAAAACCTGTTTTTCCCTTTCCCCAGCTTGAATTTGTCCTTGTACTTGCTGGCAGCGCTGCTGGAGATTTTGCCAATGCAGGACAATTTCCCATTGTTGTTTTTCTTGGACTTGGGCCTTGAGTTTTTGGTATTTTTCGGCTTTAATGCGATCGAGTGCTAATTTCTCCAGAGATTTTTGCAATTCTGTGGCAATAATTTGGCAGCGTTCTTCCCTTTCTTTAACCGAATCGATATTCTCCTTAGTTTTCTCAATTTTGCGGTCAAATTCGGCTACTCCTGCCAATTCGTCGATAATTTCCCGTCTTTCCTTGGCATTCATGCTGATAATTCGGGTTACGTCCCCCTGTAACACCACGTTATACCCTTCGGGATAGATGCGTAAACGGTTTAATTGGTCGTGAAGTTCGCTAACCGTACAGGTTTCCCCATTGATATAGTAGGTAGAAGTATAGCTGCCACCCTTAGCCACTTTTAAGCGTCGGGAAACCGTCCAATCCCTATCGGTTGCGTCGGGAATATCGCTAACATCAAAAGTCACCGAAACGCTCGCTTCGGTGCTATGACGTTGACTGTTATAGCTATGATTGACTAAATCCGGTAATCTTTCGGCCCGCATTCCCTTGGAAGTAGCTAATCCCAAGCAAAATAGCAATGCGTCAAGGATATTCGACTTTCCCGAACCATTTGGACCAGAAACCACCGTAAACCCCGGTAAAAAGGGTATAGGAGTCGTTCCCCCGAAGGATTTGAAGTGTGAGAGTTCGACCTTTTTGATGTAAACCATGGCGATAAGCAAAAAGTAGGCAAGCTATCAGCTGTCAGCTTGAATCGATAAGGGATAACTCCGGTTTATCCTTGACAATATCCTCAGACTTGACCGGAGATGAGTTTGATTAGTTGCGTAGTTGGAAAATTTTATGACAACACCCTTATAGAAAAATATAGCTGATAGTCCCCTTAGATGGCTTGAATCCATTCCTTGACTTGGTACTCTGTCCAGATGCCATTTTGCCAGTAGGGATCCGATTCGATTAATTCTCGCACTTCTGACTCGCTGGCTGCCTGATAAATTGCGAAAACTTGGCTTAAATCTGCCGTTGGTCCGATAGTAACGAGAATTCCCCGTTCTTTCTGTTGATTTAATCCCTCTAGATGTGCTTGACGATAGGGTGCGCGTTTTTCCAGCACGTTTTCACAATAACTACCCCAGACAACAAATTTCGGCATATTTGACCTGTACTCTCTTGATCTGTTGCTATTTTACGATCGAATCGTCAATCAGACTAAATCGCTCTAGAAAAGTGGCAAGTGGTAGGTTTTTCGGTTATCAGTCAACAGTCATCAGTGAACTGAACAGTCAAATCTGATAAGTAATAACTGCAATAGTTAATTTTTGTAAAAAGTAGTTGACAAATTGCCAGTGCTTTAAAGTGGGATTTATGTCACTTAACTTCTTGTTAACAGCCTAAACTTCTATGGTTACTGTTAAACTTATCCAATAGACTGGGGCTGTTAAGTCAAAGTTGCGATATTAAAGGAGGCAACGATATGAACGTAATTATCGAGTGGAATGACGTTTTTTTAGAAACTATTCGGAAAATTGGTGGCGGTCCGACACCGATTGCCCGGGCGGGGGCGATGTTACAGGTGGCGATGTTTAACGCCATTAATGCCCTTTCGGGGAATTTATACAGTCCCTATCCTAGCAATTTAAAGTTAAAGCCTGATCCCGGTACTTCTCCTGAAATAGCGGCGGTTTATGCAGCCCATCGTATTCTTAGCCGGATTTATGTCAATCTGACCATGACTTTTAATACTGCTTTGGATACATCCCTGCAAAGATTAAACGTGGTTAAGATGTCCGATGCCGATACCAAAGGTAAAACCTTTGGGCAGGCCGTGGCCGATTCCATTCTCACCCTGCGTCAGAATGACGGTTCTGACCAACCTCCCCTGTATAAACCGGGTAATCAGCCGGGGGATTGGCGACCGACAGGATCTGGGGATGCGGTTGCCCCCCAATGGCCGGACGTGACTCCCTTTGTCATGACTTCTGGTCGTCAATTTCGGGCGCCCTTTCCGGGTAACTATGCTAATAAAATCGACCTTCTCCGTAGTCCTGAATATGCGGCCCAGTTTAACGAAGTCAAACTGTTAGGGGCGGCCAATTCCTCTGCGCGTACTGCTGCACAGACTAGAATTGCCTTTTTCTGGGCGAATGATGTGGATGGAACCTATAAACCCCCCGGCCATCTGTTCCGCATTACCCAAATTGTTGCCCAACAAAGAAATTTATCTCTACTGGAAACAGCGCGTTTATTTGCTCTAGTGGGTTTAGTCATGGGTGATGCCGCTATTGTGGCGTGGGATGCTAAGTACCGGCTGCCGATTAATCTCTGGCGACCGGAAACAGCGATCCGTCTGGCCGATCAAGATGGTAATTTTTTAACCGAAGCTGATCCCAATTGGCAACCCCTATCAATTAATACCGCCGGTCAGCGTTTTAGTCCCGCTTTCCCTGCCTATGTTTCTGGTCATGCCACTTTTGGGGCGGCCCACGCTGGGATTATGCGTAATTTCTTTGGTACTGATAACGTCACTTTTACCGCCGACACGGACGATCCTAACGCCGAGGGGATTAAACGCACCTATAATAGTTTTAGTTCGGCGGCTTTGGAAAATGGTCGCAGCCGTGTTTATCTGGGGGTTCACTTTCAATGGGACGGTGACCACGGTTTCTGGTCGGGTACACAGTTGGCTGATTTTGTCTATGCCAAAGTTTTACAGAAAGTTTAGGTAGAGTAATCGATAAACTACGCCTACCCATTAGTTTGAGGTAGGCGTTTTTGGCTCTTCTAGGTTCTGTGTGATAAGTTTAATACCAATTCTCCAAAGTCTGACTACAGAAGTTTAATCCCCCTAAATCCCCCTTAAAAAGGGTGACTTAAATTCGATGTGTAGTTTTCATTTAGAGAAATGGTATAACTTATCATAGGATCGATCAATCTTTGTGTTCTTTGTGGCTCTGTGGTTGATCCCGAACCCTTCTGGGATAAAGATTTAACCGGACTAAACCAAGAGAGCCTATTTATTTTTGACTGCGAGCAAAAATTTCTTCAAACCAATTAATAGCTCGATTTCCTAAAGCTTCTAGGGAATATTTTTGCTCGACTACTGCACGACAAGAATATCGATCGATCCGGTCTAAATTTTTAATTCCTGTAACTAATCCCTCGATACTATCGGGTTCAACTAAAAAACCAGTTTTTCCATCTTCAATAATTTCTACCGGACCACCGCGACGATAGGCAACTACGGGAACACCACAGGCTAAAGCTTCAATAGCCACGTTACCAAAAGCCTCAACCCAGCGCGGGGTCATCAACAGGCCAAAACAGTCGCCTAGCTCTTTTTGTAGGCTCCCAGTGGGCAAAAACCCGCGATAATCGACTAAATCGAAACTATAGGTATCCTGTAAATTTTGCCAGTAGAGAGGATCGGAAATATGACCGAAAACGCGTAAAGGCACACCCAACCGTTGACAAGCGGCGATCGCATCTTCTAAAGCTTTTTCCGGGGCAATCCGTCCCACCCAGGCTAGACAGGGGGAGGGAGCGGCCCGAAACTGATACAAAGATACGTCTAAACCATTAGCCAAACAGCGATAGGGGGGAGATATTGAGAAAGTTGCTGCTTGGGTGACGGTGTGAAAAGCGAGTAAATGGGGAAAATTGCTGTAGGTTTTTTCAATAATATGATCCATCGCCAAAGAAACGGAAGCCATGCTGACTAAATGGGCGACGGGAGTGGCAAAAAAAGGAGTGAGATAAAAAGGGAGCCAATCGTAGGCAAAATTGACAATTAAATCGTACTGACTTTGTACTTGTTGAGCGTAGTGCCACATATTAGCCAAAACGGCATTTTCCGGCATTAAAATCGGGGCTTCCCGGCCCTGACTTTGGGCGGAAATCTGGGCATTGCCCGCTATCGTGATCAAGGGTATATCCTGCAATTGCGAGGCCTCTGGAGCCACTACCCGCACCAGATAGCCTTGCCTGGTCAGAGTGCGAGCGAGATTATAAAGAGTTAATTCTACGCCACCGCCGCCCCCCGATCCCAAAAATCCCACGGGGGTGGAGATAAATAACAGTTTTCGACTCAATTTTGCACCTCAGTTGGGTGTAGTTTCGGTGAAGGTCGGTGTGGTGTCGGTGAAGGAAGTATCCTGTACATCGTCATCTTCTGGTTCACCAGTAGTTTCTAGGGGAGCAATATCTAAACGGGGAGCTAATTGCAGATTTAACTGTCTAATTGCCCAGCGTGCTGTTTCTTGCACTTCCTCATCGGGATCATCGAGGGCATGACAAATTAATTGACTGATCTGAGACATGACATCGTAGAGTCTGGTTAAATCCCGAATAGCATTTTTCCGCACCTGGGGATTTTTATCCTGGAGAGAGATAGCCAAAGCTTGGTTCATCGGACGCAGGGAGCGGGTACAGATTTGGGCGAGGGCTTCTAGGGTTAAACTGCGTTCGTAGGAATCCCCATCCACCATGCTATCGACTAAAGGCTGCATTGCCCTAGAATCGGACATCTGTGCCAGTTTCCAAACCGCCCTTCTACGGGTACGGGGATCGTCATCGCGGAGACTTTCAATTAAACTCAGGATTAAGTCTGCGTTCGGGATGCGGGAGGTAGCTTGTACGGGCAAAGAAGACGCGAAATCATCCTCCCAATTGTCATTAATCTCACTGCTGGTTTTGGTGTCCGCACCGAAGGAATTGCCATTGCCCTCAAAAAATTTGTTGAGTGGGTTTTTAGGATTGACGTAAGTGGTTTTTTTGCGGCGTTTTGAGGCTTTGTTCTTGGGACGGTATTGAAAGAAAAGCGATAGTAAAGCTGCCAATAAAGCGATGGATAACAGGGCCGAGCCAGCAATTAATGGTATTGACAAATTCTCATTTTTGGCGGCAGTGTTGGCAACCGTGCCGGTTTGACCTAGATACTTCTGCGTATCAGCGATCGCATTTTGAGCAGAGGTATCGTTCGGACGTTGTGCCAGAGCTTGTTGAAATTTTTCCAGGGCGAGTTGGTAATTTTTTTGGGCTGTGGCTTCGTAACCAGCTTTCATCAACTGATCGTAAGTGGCGACAGTCTGGGGTTGCTCTAACCTAGGTGGAGTTTGAGCGTTAGCCTTGGGTACAGCCTGAAAATCATGACCCCAACTGCTGACACTGATAGCTAACAACAATAGGAAATTGGGTTTTATCATAGAGTTGATGTGATAGTTTAGGGGGGGGAGGGTAAAAGTATGATAGCCTAAAAGCCATAAATCAAAAGCACTCAACTCCAGATATTAAGTCATGGACGCTGGTGATTGGGGAAAACCCTCCGGTGAGCGTGGGGCGAATAGTAGGGCTGTTTAGCGCTCAGGGATTATCTGTGAAAAACTGGCTTAATTAGGGTTTGCTGAATAAATCTAAAAACCTTGTTGGATAAGGCTTTTAGACTTTTTTGACCTCAAAAAGTGCCGACCATTGGAGGGATCGGGGGTAAAATTCAGGTACTTTTTCCCTGAAAATTAGGTAACTGACTA
>NZ_JASJFG010000768.1:0-3149 GCF_030065375.1 Microcystis sp. M49636_WE2
GTAGATAAATAATACTGTCAGACGGTGAGAGATACCCGCTTTCAGTAAACGATGGTGTAAATGACGTTTATCAGCCACAAAAGGGGATTTTCCGCGTTTGAGACGGGAAATAATCACCGTGGACATATCGAGGAGAGGAACCGCGAGGATGAGATAGGGTAATAGGACGGCGGTAACGGCAACAGTAGTCACAGCAGTAGTTTTAGCCAATCCAATCACCGCCACACCCGCGAGGGTAAAACCCATAAAATAGGCCCCACCATCCCCCATAAAAATTTGGGCGGGGTTAAAATTGTAACGCAGAAAACCCAAGGCCCCACCCGCTAAAGCGGCGGCGATAATAGCGGCGGCCGGTTGTCCCATCACCAAAGTTACAATCAAAATCACCACGGCAGATATACCCGAAACCCCTGCCGCTAATCCATCTAAACCGTCAATCCAATTAATCGCGTTAGCCATCCCCACTAACCAGAGGAGAGTAACTGGCAAACTTAGCCAATGAATTTGTAATAAATCGCCGAAGGGAATAGAGAGGAAATCGATCCTAACGCCAGCTTGCCAAGCTAGAAAAGCGACGCTAAACTGCATTACCAGACGATTGAGGGGGGAAAGATTAAAAAGATCATCCGCTAGACCGATGAGGAAAAAGCCCAAACCGCCTAGGGTTACGCCCCACACTTCCCATTCTCGATCGCTGTTTAAACCTGCAAACCCTCCCAACCACCAAACAATCAGGAGGGCAGTTAAAGCGCCGACAAAAATCGAAACTCCCCCCAGTCGAACCATAGGCTTTTCATGGACCTTCCTTTCGTTGGGTTTATCGACGTAACCGCTTTTCAGTCCGACGGTTCTGACGAGGGGGGTACTCCAAAGTACCACGGTATGGGCGATCAGAAAAGCAATTAGATAGTATAAATCTCCAGACATGGGAATTGGGGGGCGATTTAATTCACAATTGGCCACTGACAGGCAATCGCCAATTATGAGTTTTTATTATCTCTCGTTTTAGGCCAAGGCGGGGACGGAAATATGGAGATGGGGATAGAGGGGGAAGCTTTCACAAAGTTTCCCTACCCGTTGACGGCAAGCAGTTCTCAGGGCTTCATCACCGGAATTAAGGAGAATATCGGCGATAATGTTGCCAATCTCGATAAATTCCGTTTCTCCTAGTCCTCTGGTGGTCATAGCCGGGGAACCCAAGCGCAGACCACTGGTGACAAAGGGAGACTCGGGATCGAAGGGAACAGTATTTTTATTAGCGGTAATATTGATAGTACTCACCAAGCGATCGGCTTCTTTCCCGGTCATGCCCACGGATCTTAAATCGAGTAACATCAAGTGATTATCCGTACCATCAGTGACAATTTTAATCCCTCTAGCCTTCAACTGACCGGCTAAAGCTTGGGCATTAGCGATTACTTGGCCCGAATAGATTTTAAACTCCGGTTTCAATGCTTCCCCAAAAGCCACCGCTTTCGCTGCAATCACGTGTTCTAGGGGACCGCCTTGGGTACCGGGGAAGACGGATTTATCGAATTTTTTGCCTAATTCCTCGTCTTTGGTCATAATTAAACCCCCCCTAGGACCGCGCAGGGTTTTGTGAGTGGTGGTAGTGACCACATCACAGTGGGGTAGGGGGTTAGGATGATGACCAGTGGCCACTAAACCGGCAATATGGGCGATATCTGCCATCAGGTAGGCCCCCACTTCGTCAGCGATGGCGCGGAATTTCTCGAAATCAATCTGGCGCGAGTAGGCAGAATAACCGCAGATAATTAGTTTGGGTTTTTCCTTGCGGGCGATGTCAAGGATGAGATCGTAGTCGAGGAGTTCGGTTTCGGGACTTACTCCGTACTGTACGACTCGGAACCATTTCCCGGAAACGTTAACGGGGGAACCGTGGGTAAGATGACCACCGTGGGAGAGATCCATGCCCATAATCGTATCGCCTGGCTGCAAGAGGGTCAGGAAAACGGCGAAATTAGCTTGGGCCCCGGAGTGGGGTTGTACGTTAGCGTGATTTGCCCCAAATAGTCGTTTAACCCGATTGATCGCTAATTGTTCCGCTTCGTCAACGTATTCGCAACCGCCATAGTAGCGTTTTTTGGGCAGTCCTTCCGCGTATTTGTTGGTTAAAACCGAACCCTGGGCGGCCATGACGGCAGCCGAGGTAAAGTTTTCACTAGCGATTAATTCTAGGTGATCTCTTTGACGTTGCAGTTCTTTTTGCAAAATCCCTGCGATCGCTGGATCGGTCAGGGATAGTATATCTAAGTTCGTATCAGTCACGGTTACTCGATCCTTTCTTTAACAATTTACCTGTAATCCTTCGGTCACTTTCTCCATTTTGGCACAATCTCTAATCTTCCGACACACCAGTGAGCTTAATTGCTTCTCTTCGGGATCGATCATCGATTGTCAACTGTTAGCGGTCAAATCTTCATTTTTAGTCCATAAGTGATAGTAAGTAGGTAGGCGTTAAAAATTATCAGACACCCCCCTTATCAAGGGGGAATTAAAGGGGGGACTAAGGGGGGATCGGCACCCCCCTTATCAAGGGGGGCAGGGGGGATCGAACCTAAAATCCATTTTTAATTTAATTATAACCAGCTACTTAATATTAGCCAATAGAACCCCCCAAAGGCTGGGATTGAGTGATAAAATCGGCAATAAAGCCCAATTTTAGCGGTAATTTTCCCTTGAAAAATAACAACTTAGTAGAAATTCTAGAAAAAGTTGACAAATCACAAAAATAGGGGGGGATTACCTTCAAGATAACCACCGGAAAACTACCATTAATTAGGGCTGGCTGAAAAAATCTAAAAACCTTATTGGGTAAGATTTTTAGACTTTTTTCCCCTCAAAAAGTGCCAGCCATTGCGGGGATCGGAGGGAAATTTCAGGGACTTTTTCCCTGAAAATTAGGTGGTTGACCCCCTCAAAATCCCTACACCCTACACCCTACACCCCACACCCTGCCCCCACCAATACACTTTTTCAGCACACCCTAATTATCTGTAATCAACCGGTATTTCTCATCCCTGCGGCAATACCATTAATCGTCATTAAAGCGCCCCTTAATAACTCCTCTTTAGAATAGCGGAAATGAATCACACCGGATTGAGCTTGACTATTGTATTGACGTAAAC
>NZ_JASJFG010000111.1:0-3256 GCF_030065375.1 Microcystis sp. M49636_WE2
GATCGCTTTTTGCAGGTCAAAATCGGTGATACTATCGCCACTAATCACCAGAAAGGTATCATCTAACCATTCGGCAATATTTTTCACACATCCTGCGGTGCCTAGGGGTTGATCCTCCTCCACAGCGTAGGTGATTTTTACTCCAAAGTCGCTGCCGTCTTGAAAGTAGTCGCGCATGACATCGGGGAGATAGTGCAGAGTGGTGATAATTTCAGTAATGTCATGCTTTCGCAGTAAATTAATAATATGTTCGGCGATCGGACGGTTGAGAATCGGGACCATCGGTTTGGGAAGATCACAAGTAAGCGGACGTAATCTTGTCCCCGAACCACCTGCCATTAGTACCGCTCGCATAACTTCCTCCCAAGGCTATCTTTTCGCCGTTTTTAAATATTTTTTGCAAATTATGGCTTTAGTTTTCCTATCTCGATCGAGCTAGTTCCTAACCGGCATTCTAACACCGTCCCCCCGATTCAGGACAATATTTTCTTTTCCCAAGCCGGCAAAACCCAAGCTTACAATGGGAGATGTGAATTGTCTAAATCCAAGGATGAGATGACATGAGACTGGTTGTTTTTCTCTTAATAATTGTTTACGGTGTCGGTGGTTGGAAATTCTGGAATGGATACAGAAGCACTAACTTTAGTTCCAGTTTACCCAATCGTTTAGCTCTAACACTGTTCTGGCCGCTTCTGTTGGCTGTTAATCCCGCCTACCGCAAGAATTTTCAAAAAGCCCTCAAGGGCAAATAAAATTAACATACTGCCAAGGTTGCGGCCATAAAACAAAAAAGGGAGTGGGTATCGAGGCGTTTTCTGCTGGATTAGTCGAGATTACCCCCCCAAAAAACCCTTAAATAATCCATGGCAATCAGCAATTTAGCCATGGATGGCTTATCATGGTTAGGGAAAAAATTGGGGTCGTAGCTCAGTTGGATAGAGCGAGTGCCTCCTAAGCACTAGGCCGCCGGTTCGATCCCGGCCGATCCCGCCTTTTTCAGTGATCAGTTAGATGTTGGGGTGTGGGGAAGTGGGAATTATGAATTATGAATTATGAATTATGAATTATGAATTGGGGGGTGGGGAGAATAAATAAAAGCAATCTCCTGTCTCCCGTCTCCTGTCTCCTGAATAACCGGTATTTATCTTCTCATTCTGCCCTTAACTTGATACCAAAGCCTTCTTAAACGTAGATCGAGAGAAAAACCCCGACGGGTGGGAATAACAATCGTGCCACCGATGCGATCGTGGAAAGCTCGGTTCAATTGCTCATCACCGATCGCCATACCACAATCGGCGAAAAGGGGCGAAGATAGTAAAATCAAACTTAAAGGATTGCCAAAAAAAGTATTTAACCCTAGCATCATTAAAGCTGCCCCCCCACCAGCGATCGCCTCTCTTTTGCTTAACTCCAAAATTCCGGGTAAACGCTGAAGTCGTAGATCGATGATCTTCATATCCAAGGCCCAACGGCCTAAACTCTGACCCTGATTCTGCGCTACCAATAACACCCGCAAACACCACCAGATCAGGAGAAAAAGGAAGAATTGCAGTACAGGTGTACCGTTCGCAAAGGAGCTTAAAAACCAGATCGAGGCAAAGTCGATCAGGAAAGCATAGGCGCGACGATCTAAGGGAATTTTCGGAAATTTTTGCGGTAGATTATCTTCAGGCGGGATGGGGTAAACCATAAAAGACCTCTTGTAAAAATCAAAAATTGTTGTGAGGGTTAGGAGTCAGTAGCCAGTAGTCAGTAGTCAGGAGAATTAAGAATGAATAATAATTAGTTAAATAGTCTATTTACAGACTTTATGCCATTTAGTCCTTATTTTTGCAGTTTTTGAACCCTGAAAAATTAATTATGCAAGAGATTTAAAGTAAATTCTCGGAAAAATCCTGCGGTTTATCTTCCACTTTAATCGGGAAATTGGCAATTCTAGGATATTTGTCTCTTGTCTTTTTTCTCCCCCCGTCTCGGAGTCTTCTGTCTGGGGGTCTCCTCACCTAAGGTCAGATTTTTGATTTTTGCAGGAGATATAATTATTAATCGACTCGGAGATCTAAGCTACCATTGAGCAAAGGTAGCCCAGAATACAGGGATAATCATGGAGCAAGATTCATTAACAACGGAGGTTATTCTGACCCATCCGCGGCAAAGTTTGGGAGAGATACAGTTGGATTGGATGCCACAACCGGGTAATTATTTGGCCTTAAAAGGACAAACCTATGCGGTTTTGGAACGTCACCACCAGTATCAATACAAGATTGGTGGCTATTGTTTACGCAAAATATCCCTTTATGTACAAACTGCTCCCACCCCTAACGAAAAAAGTTTGATTGAAGGACGTTGGGTGATGGGGGATGCTAGTTGTCGTTTTAACGCCAGATCCGAACTGTTGCGCTGTGCGATTAACCCCCCAGGTCCCTGTCAAGATTGTCGTTTTTACGAAACTATTAACCCTTAAAAGAGCCTTTTTTCGGCAACAATCTGGCTATTTTCCCCTAGCTAACCGCTATATTGATCAATCGCCTATGAATCATCCTTACTCTTGGATTGAGGATAGCTTAAAAACCCTCCATCGGGCCGATTGGTATCGAAGGGTTAAAACCATTCAAGGCCGGGGCGGAGCCGTTATAGAATTAGAGGGTCGATCGCTGATTAATTTTGCCAGTAATGATTATCTGGGATTAGCAGCCGATGAAAGAATGATTGCGGCAGCCATAGCAGCGACACAACGCTATGGAACTGGAAGCACCGGCTCGCGTCTATTAAGTGGACACCGAGATCTTCATCGAGACTTAGAATTAGCGATCGCATCTTTTAAAAATAGCGAAGACGCGATCGTTTTTAGTTCGGGATATTTAGCCAATTTGGGGACAATTACCTGTTTAGTGGGGCAGAAAGACCTGATTTTAGGCGATCAATACAATCACTCTAGCCTCAAAAATGGAGCCAAGTTAAGCGGTGCCACGGTGAAAGAATACCGGCACAATAGTCTCGAAGACTTAGAAAATCAGCTATTAGCCCACCGTCATCACTATCGTCATTGTTTACTGCTCACTGATACAGTGTTTAGTATGGATGGGGATATCTGTCCCCTAGCGGGAATTCTCGCTCTAGCCGAGATTTATAATTGCATGGTTTTGGTGGATGAGGCCCACGCTACCGGGGTTATGGGGGAAAATGGCACAGGTTGCGTGGAATATTGTGGTTGTCAGGGACGGGAATTAATTCAGATGGGAACCCTGAGTAAAGC
>NZ_JASJFG010000850.1:0-4744 GCF_030065375.1 Microcystis sp. M49636_WE2
AAAAACCTTGTTGAATAAGGTTTTTAGACTTTTTTCCCCCCAAAAAGTGCCGACCATTGGAGTGATCGGGGAAAAATTCAGTTACTTTTTCTCTGAAAATTAGGTAGTTGACCACCTGAAAATGGGTAAAACCCCACACCCTACCCCCACGAAAAACTTTTTCAGCAGACCCTAAGTAGTCGTGCCAAATTAATTTCCTCAGCCTTGACGAGAAATTCTGTAAACTTTGCTCAAAAGCTGCGTAAATTCTGTATTTTCTCTGGAAGTGTTAGATATAGCCTTTAGAATTGTGATCGTAGCACTAGGCTAATTCAGATCAATTAAACTTCTTCCTCACTCCCGACTTTGTTAGTATCATGAAACCTAACTCTGGCCGTAAACGTTTATTATCCCTGATATCTGCTGTTTCTTGTAGTTCCCTCTTGATTTTATCCCCTCTAGCCCAGAGAGCGCAAGCAGACGATATTACGGATGCCTTAGAAGCGGTAATTGAATATACGGCTCAATTACACCAGATCAATTTTAAGTATTTGTTAAGCAATGGCCCGATAACCACTCCCTGCGGCGTAATTTCCCTAGCGGCTTTCTGCACTGTAGATAATACAGTTTACGTCAATCTCAAGCAAGTCACTCGCATTAGTGATAATCCCCTATTTCCCCTTTACGCCGTCGCTCACGAGGCTGCTCACGCTGTTCAGTGGAATCGGGGTATCGGTGGCATCGATGAAGGTGGAATGAGCATCGGCATTGAATTACAGGCCGATTGTCTAGCGGGAGATACCCTTTCTTGGTTATTTACCGAAGCAAGAAGTTTATCCAAACAGGATTATATAATAGCAGGAAAACTTCTAGCGGAAGCGGCCTCGGAAGTGGGCGATTTTGAAGCTCCCAATAACTCCCACGGTACACCACAACAGCGAGGTGATTCGGTCCTGCAAGGATTCTATGGGGAAAATCATCAAGCCTGTATGCGTTAACTAACACTCAAGGCTGTATTTCCCCTAGAATGCCTAAAAAAGCCTAAAAAGCTACTGTAAACCTAACCAAGATAACAGACCTTGGCCAGTGAGATACTCGATCAACAGGGTGATCACAAAACCAATCATAGCGGCCCTACCGTTGAGGCGCTCGGCATAGTCATTAAAGCCAAATTTGGGATCTTCTAATTTGGGGGTTTGAGTCGGTTGTGGTTCAGTCATGATCTTTACAGGCGGTTTACATTTCTTTACTATTCTAGCGGAGTTAGAAGTTAGGTTGTAACTAATTTCTAACTCCTCTCTATTTGCCCTAATCCCGACCGTTAAGAGCGATTAAAAGGCGCAGAATAAAGATAAATAGGTTGATATAAGTCAAATACATCGATAAAGCAGCGCTGAGATACTGTTCATCTCTGTAGGTACGGGGCAAGATGTAAAAGTCCACCACTGCGGAGCCGGCAAACAAGAAAACCCCGATGCCAGAAATAGCGATTTCTAACCAGGTGGGAGTACCGCCACCAAAGATAGAGAAAATTAGCTGACCAATGAGAACAATAAAGAGAGCGAGAATACCGATGCTAACGGTTTGAGTCAGTGCCAAACCATCTTTTTCCGACAGATTCGAGCCGATATTCCGTCCCAACACAAAAGCGATGCCGCAACCGAGGGCAGCAATTGCCACTCCTCGCAAACCGACACCGGAAGTACCTAGGGCCACATAGACGATTCCACTGAGAGTATAGCCAGAAAGAAGGCTATAGAGAGTCAGCAGGGGCAGAGCAGTGCTTTTATTGCCGCTTTCCGCACTACTACGCGCGACAAAAAATAAAATAATCTCGGCAACTATGGCGACAAAGAAAGTCGGGAAGAAAATCTGGGGATAGGATTGGATCACACCTAAACCGCCATAGGTTCCCACCGCAGTCAAAATTAGACCGCCACCGAGATAGGGCAGGGCCTTGGGGATAACATTAGGGCCGATAAGTGCTTGGCTTTTAGCCTCGCGTAAAGCTTGACGAAAATTACTGGTATTACTCATGGTGACTAGGTTCGAGATACTTGTCTGAATCAATCTTGTTAAACAGAAACTATTCTTGATTAGTTCGTCAAGAATGCTGAATCGCAGGGAAGAAAAAAAAGTAATTTTTCCCCCAGCATCGATTCCCTCTTGATTGTAACGAAAAGACTAGGGATCTAGCTAAGTAGGTAGGTATTAAAAATTGTCAGATACCCTCCTTATCAAGGCGGGATCTGCACCCCCCTTATTAAGTCGGGCAGGGGGGAATCGAACCGAAAATCCATTTTCTCCCCTCTTAACCGTTTAAGTTACCTTAAACCGAAGACCGATTCAAGGCGATCATCGCCCGTCAACTGGATATTTCCTGTTTTTATTAATTACAATCTTTTAGAGTATCCCCTGACCTAAAGCCAAACCTGTCACCAACATTCCTAACACTAGAAAAGGCTGGGCGCTGGCTTGATATTTGACATCATTTTTGAGCGGATCCCGCAGAAAATACATATCTTGGAAAGTGATCTGAGGGATAATTAATAACAGTAAAACAGCGGCATAAAGATTCTGATGAATACTAATCAGATAACCCGCAATTCCTGCTTGAAAAACATCGATCATAATCACACAAATCCAAGCAGCGGTCGTAATTCCAAACATGACTGGCAAGGATTTTAAGCCTAATTTTTCGTCACCTTCCACACTTTTAAAGTCGTTAACTACAGCAATGCCTAACCCCGCCAGACTATAGATGAGGGTTAGGATCATAATTGTCCCATTTAACTGACCAAAAAGGGCGTGACCTGCCCACCAAGGTAATGCTATATAACTAGCACCGAGGGCATAATTACCCAGCCAACCATTTTGTTTTAATTTTAAAGGTGGCGCTGAATAAATATAGGCAATAAAAGAACCAAATAGGGTTAAACAGAGCATGATTGGGAAATCATGACCGGCCCAGCGATCGAGAAGATAAGATATTCCTAACCCAGCCGCTAATAAAACCAAAATCTGGCTGACTACTTGCGGAATAGAAATCACCCCCGAAGGAATCGGACGGTAGGGTTCATTAATTGCATCGATTTCTCGATCGTAAAAATCATTTAAAGTTTGGGTATAACCGGTCATCAACGGACCAGAAAGTAACATACAGGTGGCTGCTTTTAAGACATCTTCTAAAGACCAAGTATAATTACCCGATGAAGCAGCCCCACAGACAACCCCCCAAATCAGGGGAATCCAAGTGATCGGCTTCATCAATTGTAAGCGGATTTTCCAGAGGGAGGTTTCTGCCGATGAGGCCCCTTTCATGCCCAATAATTGGCGAGTTTTGGCCCCCCGCTCGTCCTTGTTTTCTATCTCGGTGTTTGACATAATCCCTTAAAAAGAAATAATTAAGTAACCTTCTTGGAATTTTGCCCCTTTTACCGATCTTCCGGTTAGAGGCGGTGGTACATCAATATTACGCCGTTGATCCCCGGCTTCGATGGTTAATTCTGGACCCGATTGCGTCAGTTTTACCTGTTTTTTCTCGAATCCGGGTAAATAAACCTTGACCTGAGCGGCTGCCGTATCGATTATTAACGGTTTGGGCGGCTGCACCGTGAGAAAATTGGGTAAATCGGCGATTAACTCCTGCCAATCTTCTCCTTGACGGTAGGGTAAAATCGCCGCCGGCAGCGGGGCAAAATCCTCCGTGGCACTCTGACAGCGATTAAAAATCACTCCCCCCACATTTAAACCGATTTGCTGGGCCGCACCCCAAAGATATTTGGCCTCTGCGATCGCAATTGGATCATCATTGGTGACTAGATAGGCTAAAACTCGCCGAGGATCGGCTAAAGCGGAACGTCCCTCGTCTAAAATGTTATCATCGGCCTTCTTCCCTAAACCGTCGGGATTAAAGGAGAAATTCAGCACGGCAGCGGCAATCGGTTGGAAAAAGGGAGAAAGGGTGCGACCAATCTCGGAATCGCTGAAAACCTGCCGAAAACGCCGTAAATACCAGCCACCTACCTCTGGAATCGCCAACATTCTCAGACTGTTGATATCTCCGCTGCCGTCGTAGATGATGACATCGTAATTTCCGCTTTTATCCTGTTCCCGCAGGAAATTTAAAGCTAGAGCTTGATCCATTCCGGGTAAAATGCCCAACTCTTGACCATAAACATTTTTCAAGGTGGGAGAACGCAAATACTGCTTTTCCAATTCCTTGACTTCTTCCCAACTTTTTTCTAGTAACTGGGTACTACTAATCTGCACAACCGAGAGATTGGGAGCAATTTCCGTAATAGAGGAGCTAGGGGAGGCCTTGAGGAGTAATCCCCAAGCAGGGCCGGAATCTTGACCGATCAAGAGAACTTTTGACCCCAGACCAGCCATTTTCTTCGCCGAAGCGATCGCTATTGTACTGCGACCGCTGCCCCCCTTGCCCAAAAAGGTCAAAATTAAGGACATAATTAATTCCTAAGCGTTGTATTTAGATGAGTTTGAGTTCATCCTCAAAAAACCAAGTAGCGGTCTTATCATCGAACTGGACAACAGCACCAACACCGCTGCCATCGGTCATCTTAAAATTTTTGATGACACCCACTTTACCCAATTTACCCGCTACATCCGAGTTAACGCGGTCTCTTAAGCGACAGACCTTGACTTTTTGCCCGATTTCCATTACTTCCACAGTTTTAATAAGACGATAATTCAATAAACCAATCCTAAGTTTAATATAAATTCGTGTCAGATAAACCCCCCAATG
>NZ_JASJFG010000344.1:0-1266 GCF_030065375.1 Microcystis sp. M49636_WE2
CCTGATAGAAGATCGGGAGGCAACCAAAGAACAAGCCGCTAAAGCGGTGGAAGCGGTAGATATGGTCATGTCTAGCGCTCAAACCGGTCAAATTATCGTTAAAGCAGGCGAAAAAATTACTCAAGCTCAGTTTGTTCTCATTGATGGCTTTGGTTTGAGCGAACGGGGCATTAACTGGATGGGTTTAGGGTCAACGGCAATCCTTGTCACCAGCGCGATCGGGACTTTTTGCCTCGTTGCTCAGCGTCTCCATCGGCCTCTGCGTCACCGGGATTTTATTCTCTTGGGTTTACTAAGTTTTACCACACCGATCCTAGCGATCGCCAATATTCCCTTTACCAATTTGGCAGCCGTGGGTTTATTAGTCAGCAGTTTCTACGGCCCGACTCTGGCCGTCACCCAAGTCCTCTTAACTGCCGGTCTTTCCCTATTCAGCATCCAAGGTATCAGCGCCGATTTAATCGCCGGGACGATAGGGGGACTATTAGCGGCTATGATAGCGGGAAAATTGCGTTCTAGGGATGAATTATCGCTGCTAGGGATGGGAATCGGAGTCAGTCAAGGGGGTGTTTATCTGCTCACTTACCTAATCGTTAGTGCCACGGCCAGCACGATCATCTATACTCTACTACCCACGGCCCTCGTCTATGGTCTATCGGGGATAGCTTGGACGGTAATCGCCCTAGGATTATCCCCCTATTTGGAACGCTGTTTCGATGTGGTCACTCCCATTCGTCTGGTGGAGTTGTCCAATCCTAATTGTAGTTTGCTCAAACGTTTGGCCACGGAAGCACCGGGGACTTTTCAACATACCCTTTTTGTCGCCTGTTTAGCTGAAGCGGCCGCCCGAAAACTGCACTGTAATGTGGAATTAATTCGCACGGGAACTCTCTATCACGATATCGGGAAAATGCACGATCCTCTCGGTTTTATTGAAAATCAAATGGGTGGCCCGAATAAACACGATGAAATTAATGATCCCTATGTCAGCGCCGAGATTATTAAAAAGCACGTTAGCGAAGGGTTAGTCATGGCCCGCAGACACGGTTTACCGCGAGTCGTCCGCGATTTTATTCCTGAACACCAAGGCAATCTCTTAATTTCCTATTTTTATCAGCAAGCTTTGCAAAAATCCGCCCAAAATGGTCAAGAATTCGTCGATGAGGCGGCTTTTCGCTACGATGGTCCGATTCCCCAATCGCGAGAAACGGCGATCGTCATGTTAGCCGATAGTAGCGAGGCCGCTTTGCGATCGCTGAAGGAGGC
>NZ_JASJFG010000503.1:0-3039 GCF_030065375.1 Microcystis sp. M49636_WE2
ACAAACCAAAAAGAGTCTTTTTGATGTTGCCAAGCGGTTTATAAGTAGCTGGTTATAATTAAATTAAAAATGGATTTTAGGTTCGATCCCCCCTGCCCCCCCTTGATAAGGTAGGGTTGATTCATGAATCAACCCTACGCTTGATAAGGGGGGTGTCTGATAATTTTTAACGCCTACCTACTTAATTCTTTTTTCAGCGCTTCGTATAAAGCTGAATAATCTTGTTCTGCTAATCCCATTTCTAAAGCTTTTTCCAGAAGGCTCTGTACTCCTGTTAGGGGAAAAGTGGTTAAATCTAACTTCTCCGATTCCTCTAAAAAGAGATTGACATCTTTGAGTAAATGTTTAGTGGGAAAGTTAGGGTTAGCATAATTTTTCTCTAACATTCTGGTTAATTTTTTGTCAAAAGTAGGCGCATATAAGGCACTTTGACGCAGGATAGTCATGAACTTTTCTAGATCTACTCCTTGCTGGGATAAAAAAGCTAAACTTAAACCAAAAGCACTGGTTAGAGAGGCAATTAATTGATTTAAAGCTAATTTTAACGCCGCAGCGGTTCCCACTTCCCCGATTAACATCGGTTCTTGGCCAAAATTTGCTAATAAATTTGACCATTGATGGAACTGTTTCTCCGTTGCTCCCACCATAACTAAGAGAGTCCCCTTTTTAGCTTCGGGAATACTTCCTAACACGGGTGCTTCTAGATATTCTCCCCCTTTAGCCACAATTTTATCTCGCAGTTGTTTACTTTCAGAAGGGGCAATGGTTCCCATCTGAATAATAGTACGATTATTGAAGTTAGATTGCTCGGAATTTAATCCTAAAACCTCTTGGATAGCGGCAGCATTAGTTAACATTAAAATCAGACAATCTGCCTCTTGAATTACTTGTTCAGGGGAGCTAACTGTTTTGGCTCCCAACTGCTGTAAAGGTGCTAATTTTTCTAAGGTGCGATTATAGGCAATAACAGGAATTTTCTGATTTAATAATCTTTCTACCATTGGCGTTCCCATTAATCCCGTTCCCAAAATTCCAACTTTCATAACTCAATTTTTCCTGATTTAGTGATTAGTTTTTACTGGTTTTTATAGCTGTCCAATGACGTTCGGAAGACTGATAAATTTTAACATTTTCTAAGCCTGACTGCTGGATTAAGTCGGCGATTTCTGCTAGGGTAAAAGCCGCTCGCAGCGAGTCTTGAAATAGTTGCGCTTGTCGGGGAGAAAAATTAGGATCGATTTCTCTCACCATCCCCTTAATTATTTCCTCGGAATCGGGACGGAATAAATCTCTTAAAAAAATGCCGCCATTCGGTTTTAAAACTCGCTTAATTTCGCGTAAAAAAGGCAAAGGATTTTCGAGATGATGGATTAAACTATTAGAAATAACTAAATCAAATTGCTCGGATTGGTAGGGAAGATTTTTTCCATCAACTTTCTCCAATTTGATCTGTTCTTGACAGTTAGCATTAAGGATATTTTTTTGACCAATTTCTAACATAGAATCGGCCAGATCAATAGCGATAATTTGCCATTGGGGACGTAGTTGACTGATCATAATCGGAATGCGTGCAGTACCGGTTCCCACATCTAATACCCTAGCATTAATACCGGCCAATTGTACAGCTTCTTTGGCGAAATTAGTATTAACTTCAGTGAAGTCCATGGCATCATATTCGATCGCTTCTTCCCGATCATCCATTACTTCTGGTTCTAAAATTCTTTCCATAGAAAAGCTATCTTTAGGGATTACAATATTCACAATACATCGGATCGGCGTTTTTTTCACCGTTGGGAAAGAGTTTTTCCTCTCGATAATCACACCTTTGACAACCGTATAGTTCCAGTTTAATTAAAGAGGTGGGAAAGTGACATAAACCACAGGGTAAACCCGCTTTTCTTTCGATAATATCAAACCCCGGACAACCACAATTAGGGCATAATTGATTAAGTTTTTGAACAAGATTTGCTGTCGCAGCAACAATTGCTTTCATCCGCGTGGGATTGTGCATAGCACGCATATCGGTTTCTAGGTGTACTTTGCCGTTTTTGTCAAGAATATCTTCAACAATTTTAACTAAATTTTTCTGGTCAGTAATTCCCTTAAAAATCTGCTCAGAGTCGAGAGAATTTTTATCAAACATCACCACTAAACCATGACTAGGAAACCCGATTTTTTCGGCAAATTCTAAAGCAGCTGCTAGATTAGTTACAGTTTGGTGAGCGTGATTAGTTTCCGTGACTATTGCTTGACCAATTATTTCTAGATTATGGACTCGATCGAGCAATAAAATCAATTCACGATTACAGGAAACTAGCGGCAAATTGGGATAGGGATAAAAACTACCCTCACTAGCAATTCCGATATCGTATCCCGAAAGCTCGATCGCTTCTTGTGCCTTGCTGCGAGCGGTTTCAATTTGTGTCCCGATGCGCTTAATATCCCGGGTAAAAGTGCCAAAGCGATCGGTATTAAAATTATCGGGTACAATCACCTTAAGACCTATTTTTTCCTCTAAAATCGGTGCAATTACCCGCTCTTTTCCGTGCATAGTCCCTAAAATTGCTATCCGATCTTGAAACATCTTTTCTTGAAACATCTTGATCAAGGAAAAAGTAAAAAACAGCAATCAGCGAAAAGAAAACGGCAATTTCCTACTTAAGACTGTCCACTTAAAACTCACATCTGATAACTGATAACTGATAACTGATAACTGATGGTGGGTTACGGCGAATACTAAATAGGTGGTAAAATATCTAAATTATTGTCGCCTAACCCACCCTACACTAAGTTGCTGGGGTTTTTTCCTGAGCTTGTTGTAATCTTTCTGCTGCTGTTTCCATGACTTCTGCAAAGTTTTCGAGAATTTCGCCGGGGTGCGCTTCCAGGATTTTTGTAGATAGGGAAATGCGATTTTTATATTCGTCAATTTCCGCGACTACCACTTTAATTGCTTGACCAACTTTAAAGAAAGTCATGGGAGAATTAAAAGAGGCTCCTGTCACCTGTTTAGCATGGAGTAATCCCGTCACTCCACCG
>NZ_JASJFG010001048.1:0-1350 GCF_030065375.1 Microcystis sp. M49636_WE2
AAACAAAGCATTAGAGGCGGTCCCCCGTTTGTTAGCCTTAGGGTTAAGCGTTGAGCAAGTCGCATCCGCCTTAGAGTTAGAGGTTAAACAGGTTAGAGCTATACAAAAAGGGAGATAATCTTCTTCTGTCCTCATGTCTAGGAGGTCCTGTTAATCCTATCGTCGGGAGATAGAAACTATGTTTAGTTTAGATGAATTAAAACAAACTCAGTATTTTCAAGATGTGCGCGAGGAAGCGCGTCAGGAAGGCATTGAGGAAGGTCGCGAGGAAGGCATTGAGCAAGGCAGACTAAACAAAGCATTAGAGGCGGTCCCCCGTTTGTTAGCCTTAGGGTTAAGCGTTGAGCAAGTCGCATCCGCCTTAGAGTTAGAGGTTAAACAGGTTAGAGCTATACAAAAAGGGAGATAACACTATACCGCCCCCCTAACCAAAAAGGAAGGCTGTTAAACCTTCCTTACAGCAGAATTGGTCATTTATTGCCGTTTGCGAGCCAATACACCCAGAGAACCCACCGCTAATAAGCCTAAAAGGGTGCCTGGTTCCGGGGTTGTCTGTGTCTGGGTGCCTTGAATGGTCCAGTTAGCAGCAACGATATTACCTGATACATTGGTCAAATTGACAGCGTTGGAGAAATTATTAGTATAGTAAACGCTGTTGCCCCCATCCAGGTACCATTGTGTAGGTGTTTGTGTAGAATTGGTTGAGACGACATTGACATTAGAGTTATCAGTCCAAGCAGAAGGAACAGCCGTTAATTGTCCTAAGGCATTGGTGACAAAGCTTCCTATACTATTAGTCAACCCATTACCCCCATTAGGATTAAAGGTAGTAACGTGGGCCCCATTACCAAAATTGAAGGTGACACTCACAATGTTACTCGCGGTCCATGTTTGGTTTAACAGGGAAGTTCCCCCATTGTCAAGCTGATAGGTGATAAGCGCAGTATTACCGGCAGTAACGTTATCGACAGTAGCAAAGGAAACAGTACCCGTATAGGTAGCGGTAAAAATGGCGGCATGGGCGGGAATGGCACTGAAAACGGCACAAGTCACCGCAGGAAGGCAAAGGGCTTTTAGCAGTTGATTAACGTCAGTTCGGGATAAGGGAGGAAAGAAAAGGCGGGGGCTAGTAAGCTGAAAAATATATAAACTCAGTACCCCCAACCCATCTATGTCTAGTCTAGAAGCTCTTTTCTGTCATGTCGACGTCGGATGCCGTGTATTTGAACCTAAATTAGAACAGACAAGGCTTTCAGCCGATAATAAAGCTCGTAAACGTGGCAAAATCTTGACTTTAAGCGAAATTATGACCATCCTGATCGCTTTCCATCAAAACCACTACCGTAATTT
>NZ_JASJFG010000878.1:0-4004 GCF_030065375.1 Microcystis sp. M49636_WE2
ATAGGTGAAAGTCTGCCAAGTTAGCCAAAGAGTGACGATATTTAGGGTAGGTGCAGCGGTGAGAAAGCTAAACACCACCCCTGGGGGTACTCCCTCTAATAAGAATCTTCTAGCGACGGGAATCGTGCCGTATTGTCCGACGGGTAAGATTAATCCGATTGTACTGCCGACGATCGCTCCTAACAGTCGATTACGGGGAAATATCGCCGCTAATCGCTGTTTATTGACGAAAACCAGCAAAAAACTGGAAACGGCTGCCCCCAAAAGTAAAAAGGGAAGCGAGGTCAAGAATAAACTAAGAAAAAAAGTAACAGCGATAGAAATTTGATTCATGAATAGGGTTCAAGATCAGAAGCTATCCTACAAAATAGCAGATAAGGTAAAAAGTAAAAAGATCGGTTTTAGATGCAACAATAGGTAGCTGGTTATAATTAAATTAAACATGGATTTTAGGTTCGATCCCCCCTACCCCCCTTGATAAGGGGGGAAGCCGAAGGCGGGGGGATCCCCCTTGATAAGGGGGGTGCCGATCCCCCCTTAGTCCCCCCTTAATAAGGGGGGCATCTGATAATTTTTAATGCCTACCTACTTAGGTGAGTTTGTTGAAATCAAAAATTAAAAAGAACGTAAAGCGATTAATTGTGCCTCAGCTTTATGAAGGGATTCTAACCATTCTTTTTCGGGATCGCTATCGGCAACTATTCCCGCTCCCACCTGTCCCCAAACGGTGTTTAAATTCCCTTGATTAGTCATTAATAGGGTACGGATGAGAATATTCAAATCTAAATGACCTCTGCTGTCAATATAGCCACAGGAACCATAGAATAAATTGCGTCGCACTGGTTCCAATTCTTCGATAATTTCTAGACAACGAACTTTCGGACAACCGGTAATTGTTCCCCCGGGGAAAAGAGCTTTAATTAAATCAATAGCATGATACTTTTTATCTAATTTTCCTTGAACATTACTGACCAAGTGCATAACATGACTATAACGCTCGATCGTCAGTAATTCATCCACATCAACCGATCCCCATTCACAAACTCTACCCAGATCATTACGTTCTAGATCCACTAGCATAATATGCTCGGCGCGCTCTTTTTTATTAGTTAATAGTTCCTCGGCCAATTGTCGATCGAGTGCCTCGGTTTTACCCCGGGGACGAGTTCCAGCGATCGGTCTAGTGCTGGCTATTCCTCTTTCTAATTTGACCAATCTTTCGGGAGAACAACTAATCATTTCTCCCCAAGGGGTGCGCCAATAACTAGCAAAAGGAGAAGGGTTTATCTGTTGTAAACTGCGATAAATTTGCCATCCTTTTGCCCTAGTTGTGCTTTGAAATCTTAGGGATAAATTTGCTTGAAAAATATCACCTTTTCTGATATAATCTAACGCTTTTTTAACAGCTTTTTCGTAGTCGAGTTGAGAAGTATAAAAGATTAAGGGAGAGGGATGAGGATCGATCAACTCAAAATCGGGGTTAGTGGTTAAAGATTGTTCGTATTTATCTAAATCTTCGGGTTTAGTGGCAGCTAACCAGAGAATTTGTGCTTGGTGATCGAGAAGGGCAAAACTATCCGGTTCATACCAATAAGCGATGGGAAAAGGGAGAGTATCAGCTTTCCTGTCGGGTAATTTTTCTATTTCCCAAGCTAAATCGTAGCCTAACCACCCCAACCAACCGCCATGGAAGGGAAGATGATCGGGAAGCACATCCGATCGAGTTTGGGGGAGTAAACTGCTTAAAAAGGGGAAAATTTCCCCTAGTGCGGGGGTCCAAAGCTGACGCGGGGAACCAGCACAAAGAGAGTAACGGGAGAGGGAATTACCCGGATAGGGACTTTCTAGTAAGGTAGCGATCGCATCTTGGGCGAATAAGCAGGCAAAAACCTCGGAACCGGTGCGCTGATGCAGGGGTAGCGATCGCCAATGCCATGCTAAAGGTTTTTGCATCTAATTGCGGGCCAAAATAGCTGGTAAATTGGGTATAACTAGGGTTTTGGTGTTAGTTGTGGGGAAGTTGCTCTTTCCTATCTGCTAACACCGATGATCTTAGTCCTAAATGTTTGCTGCCTCCCAATTATCCCCGATAATCGAGGTCAATTTCTTTAGAACCGCCGCGCTGTAATTGGCCTAATAATTCCCCTAACTGACTCCAAACCAAACCACCGATAAAGATAGTCATCGGGAGAGAGATAGCGTAGGCAACCCAACCATTGAGAATAAATATATCTAATCCCGAGGCAAGGAAAAGACAGATTCCTACACAAATACCAATAAAAGGAATTTGTAAGGAACTGGATTTTAAAAGATTTTGATCGTCCGAACCCTTATTTTTATACCAATTGTTAACCACTTGCTTGAGACTAGCTTCAAAAGCGGCCCCGCAGGTAATACCGATAAATAAACCGGCAACAACCAGAAAATAGGGCGGTTGGGGCAGAAAATAATAATCCATAGAAAAAGTGATTAACCGATGTTGACCTTAAACACTCTAACGCGAACTGGTTTCTCGCGGAACGACAGCGGCCACACCTTGGGACGATAATTCCCGAAAAGCGCTCATGGCCACATCCAAGAGTCGCCGCGGTTGCAATTCTCCTTGAATTAAACTCCAGAGACGTTGCACTTCGGCCGTGTGGAGACGGTCATCTTCCGTCAAAGCTAATAGCAATTGACGACGCAGATAACGACCTTCTTCCGAGAGAAGAAAAGTGATGCCTAATTGCGCTGTGGGCAGTAAATCGAAGTTACTTTCCGATCGAGCCATTGTAATCATGTTTTCTAGGCGTTGCCACTGAAATTTACCGTCTTTGAACAGTACATCCAGTAAACGCCGGCGCAGTTGGGGCGATTCCCCGGTCAGGAGACGTTTAGCGACGTAGGGATAGGCCACTTGGACGATTTTGAAGTTAGGATCGAGGGTGAGGGCTGCCCCTTCTTGGGTGACGAGGGAACGAATAATCAGGGCGAATTTGGCGGGAATCCGGAAGGGATACTCGTACATCAATTCGGAGAAATCATCGGTAATGGTGCGGAAATTGAAGTCACCGACCCTTTGACCGATGGCATTGCCTAAAACTCGTTCTAGGGCGGGAATAATTGGTTTTATATCGGTTTCTGGGGTTAAAAATCCCAGTTTGACAAAGTTGCTGGCTAGGTTTTCGTAGTCTTTGTTAATTAAATCGACGACGCAACTAGCGAGGGTTTCTTTAGTTTCCTCCTCTAACTGATCCATCATGCCAAAATCGATATAGGCCATGCGACCATCAAAGGTGGCGAAAAGATTACCCGGATGGGGATCAGCGTGGAAAAAGCCGTGTTCGAGGAGTTGCTGCAATCCAGAGGTTACGCCGATTTTAACGATATTATTGGGGTCTAATCCTAAAGCTTTGATTTTCTCGGTATCGGTGAGTTTATAGCCATCAATCCATTCCAGGGTGAGGACGCGGCGACCACTATAACGCCAGTAGATACTGGGAACTTTAACTTCGGGGTTATTTTGGAAGTTGGTGGCGAATTTTTCAGCGTTGCGACCTTCGTTTTGATAGTCGATTTCCTCAAAGAGTTTGGTTCCGAATTCATCGACAATCAGGGTGAGGTCGTGGCCGAGATTGAGGGGTAATAAACGACCGAATTTTTGGGCAGCCCAGCGCATTAGGTATAAATCAAGGCTTAAAAGCGACCGCAGCCCGGGCCGTTGCACTTTAACGGCTACTTCTTCGCCGGTGGGGAGAATAGCTTTGTAAACCTGTCCTAAACTAGCGGCAGCTACCGGGGTGGGGGATATTTCTCGATAGGCTTTTTCTACAGGCATCCCCAATTCTGTCTCGATAATGGCAAAAGCAATGTCGTTATCGAAGGGGGGAAGTTGGTCTTGCAGTTTAACTAATTCGTCTAAAAAGTCTTTGCGAACGAGGTCGGGACGGGTAGAGAGAGCTTGACCGACTTTGATGAAGGTGGGACCCAAACGGGTGAGAATTTGCCTAAGTTCGCTGGCACGC
>NZ_JASJFG010000107.1:0-3185 GCF_030065375.1 Microcystis sp. M49636_WE2
TAAGGAGATGCTACCGTTTCTGTAAAAATTTTGGGATTATGAAGAAGATATTTAATCTTTTAATCAACCTTAAACTATTTACTTTTCCTAATCTCCACAATTACGATGCTTTTTCATGTCTTATTTGAAAACGCTATATAGCTAAAAATTGAGTTTAGTATCAAGGAAAACTAGAATTGTCTATGAACACATTTACTCCCCATCAAATTGTTAGTTTATTCTGCAAAAATCGAACTTTATACGGAGAAGTAATTCAGGTGATCGAAAGTCGTTCGGCTCTTTGGGTGCGTCCTCTTTGGTTAATTGTAGCCGATAATTTTGAGACAATTGATGTGCGGGAAGGTTCCGATTTAATCCTGCCGATGGACTTATTTAACCCAGCCTTAGATACGGAAGTTTTACCCCTATTCTCCCAAGTAATTAAAGATAATTATATCACTAATATTTCCTATCCTCTCCAGGAATTTGTGCAGCAAGTTTGTCAAAGTTATCCCGAATATTTTCAGAAAAATCTATGATTGATGAAGGTTACGTTAAATACAATTGTACTTGGATTCCTGACCGTCCCTTAATAAGCTCAGAGATTGCAGAATTAAATTATTGGCGCAATCGCCTCTATCAACTGGGATTAATCGGTCAATACGATAACGGAATCGGTTTTGGGAATGTGAGTAAACGAGGAAAAATAGACAAAGAAATCATTATTTCTGGCACTAACACTGGGGGTATCTCAGTATTAAATGAATCCCATTACACCACAGTTATAGACTACGATTGGAGAGAAAATTGGGTCACTTGTCGGGGAACAATCGCCGCTTCTTCGGAAACTCTCACCCATGGAGCGATTTATGAAGCGAATCCCCAGATTAATGGGGTGATTCATATTCATCATCGCCCCCTGTGGCAAAATTTAATGTATCGAGTGCCGACCACTCAAGAAAATATCGCCTATGGAACCCCAGAAATGGCCGCAGAAATTATCCGTTTATGTCAAGAAGAGCGTCTAGAAGAGCAACAAATTTTAGTGATGAGTGGTCATGAGGAAGGAATTATCGCCTTTGGGCAAGATTTAGCAAAAGCGGGCAACTTATTATTATCCTATTACCAGCAATCTCAGTCATCTTGAAAGTGACCTCCTTTCCAACTCACCACCGAGGAGAAAAAAGTGGTTTTGATTTAGTCGTTTTCATGTTAACTTGTTCTGTAGATTTTCGTTTTTGAGGAATGCCATAGTGATCGACATCTTCCATCATCTATCTGTCTCGATCGACTTTTCGCCCCTTACCAATGTCTTGATGACTATTTTGGATCAAGACGTGGATGTCATCGGGAATTTCCAGAAATCCTTCTCAAATTTCGTCAAAACTGGGCAAGTATGGGCCCTATTAATCGGTTTCATTGTCGGTTATATGTTTCGAGGTTTTACCTCTTATTAGCTTTTCGCCTATCAGCCTTCAGCCAGAGTGAGCAATTCTTGCTATTCTTATGCTTGTAGAGTTGGAGATTTTTCTAACCTGAAGCGGTAATGCTATCAGCACCAGATTATCCCTAAAAATTGCCTAGCATATTTTGGTTAACTTTATACACAATCATCTAACGAAAACAGTGACAGCAAAGAAAACTTGGAGCGATCGCTTTGAAGGTAGTCTCCATCCTACGATCGTAGAATTTAACGCCAGTATTGGCTTTGATATCGAATTAATCGAGTATGATCTCACCGGATCGATAGCTCACGCTAAAATGCTCGCCTATACGGGTATTATCAGCCCCGAAGAAGCTGATAGTCTCGTCTCTGGATTGGAACAAATTCGTCAAGAATACCGCACTGGCAACTTTAACCCCGGCATCGATCAAGAGGACGTGCATTTTGCCGTGGAACGTCGTTTAACCGAGATCGTGGGAGATGTGGGCAAAAAACTGCACACGGCCCGTTCGCGCAACGATCAGGTAGGAACGGATATACGTCTGTATCTTAGACAACAAATCGATGATATTAGGCAAGAAATTCGCAATTTTCAGCAAGCTTTAGTCAATCACGCTGAAAACCATCTGGAAACCCTGATCCCTGGTTATACCCACCTACAGCGCGCTCAACCGATTAGTTTAGCCCATCATCTCCTCGCTTATTTTCAAATGGCCGAACGGGATCACCAAAGATTGGGGGAAATTCGCGCTAGGACTAATATTTCGCCCCTAGGATGCGGGGCCTTAGCGGGGACGACTTTTCCCATCGATCGTCATTACAGTGCCAATTTACTCGATTTTGAGCAGGTGTATAACAATAGTCTCGATGGAGTCAGCGATCGAGATTTTGCCATTGAATTTATGACGGCCGCTAGTCTGATTATGGTCCACCTGAGCCGTTTGAGCGAAGAAATGATTCTCTGGTCTTCCCAAGAATTTAGTTTTATCACTCTCACCGATAGTTGTGCCACGGGATCTAGCATTATGCCCCAGAAAAAAAACCCCGATGTTCCCGAATTAGTGCGCGGCAAAACAGGGCGGGTTTTTGGGCATTTACAAGCGTTATTGACCTTAATGAAGGGTTTACCCCTAGCCTATAACAAAGACTTGCAGGAGGACAAGGAAGCGTTATTTGATGGCGTTAAAACCGTGCGGATTTGTTTACAAGCGATGACGGTACTTTTAGCCACCGGGATTCAATTTAAAACCGACCGATTAGCTAACGCGGTGGCGGAAGATTTTTCTAATGCGACGGATGTGGCGGATTATTTAGCCAGTAAGGGAATTCCCTTCCGAGAAGCTTATAATTTAGTCGGGAAAGTCGTTAAAAGCAGTTTGGCAGCGGGTAAGTTATTAAAAGATTTAACCCTGACGGAATGGCAAGAATTACATCCAGCTTTTGAGGCCGATATCTACGACGCGATCGCTCCTCGTCAGGTAGTAGCGGCCCGTAATAGCTATGGTGGCACAGGTTTTGAACAAGTGCGATCGGCTTTAATTCAAGCTAAAGCCATTCTCGATCATCGAAAATTTGCGTCTGAAACCCCGCCGTTCTAGGTTGGCTTTACGTTAGAATTAAAAGGCCAGTCTCGAAAACCAAGTGGACGGCGCAGCACCTTGAAAACTCGGCTTAGGGGGTTCCGACCAGAAAAGCTTGGCCGGGTAAAAAGTCGCGCGCAACAAGTACAAGAAGCTATAGGCGGTCAACGTACCGTGGGACA
>NZ_JASJFG010001088.1:0-1087 GCF_030065375.1 Microcystis sp. M49636_WE2
CCCGATATTAAAGACGGTTAACGCTCAAGTTTTACAGCAAGTCTTAAAAACTTTAGATAAGGCGTTTAACCAGATGAAATCGAAAGGCTTCGGCTTTCCTAGATTTAAGAAAAAGATGCGGAGTTTTGTTTTTCCTGCGCTGTCAAAAAGCTTTCTAGGTGACGAATACTTAAATTTTCCACAATTGGGAAAAATTAGAATCAGGCAATCTAGAGAATACCCGTCTGGGTTCGAGCCTAAACAAGCTCGAATTATCCAAAAAGCGTCGGGATTTTACGTTTCGGTTTCCTTCCAATCTACGGAATTAGTTCCCGATATGACAGTGGGGAAAACCTGTTTAGGAATTGACGCGGGGATTGAGAGTTTTGTTGCTACTTCACGGGGAGATTTAATCAAAGCCCCTCGATTTTTGTTGAAAGTACAGAGTAAGCTTAAATTGCTACAAAGACGCTTGAAACGGAAAACTAAAGGCTCTAGCAATTGGTTAAAACTTCAGGAGAAGATAGCAAGATTACATGAAAAAGTGTCTAATACTCGTAGAGATTGGCACTTTAAGTTAGCTCATTACCTTTGTGATCTTGCTGATAATATCTTTGTCGAAGATATTAACTTCATTTCCTGGTCTAGAGGGATCGTTAGAAAACAATCTCTGGATTCGGGCATCGGTAGTTTTATTAACGAGATACTACCGTTTGTCGCTTGGAAACGGGGGAAATATTATCTTAAGGTCGATAAAAACGGAACTTCCCAGGAGTGTCCGAATTGTGGCGCGATTACTGGCAAAAAGTCGTTATCAGAAAGAGTTCACCGGTGTGATTCTTGCGGCCACATTGAACCGAGAGACACGGCATCAGCGAAGGTAATCGAGAACCGAGGAAAAAACGCGGTCGGACTGACCGTGTTAGAAAACGCTCGCGGAGGCGATTTGACGGGGATCGACTGGGTTAAACCAGGTCGATCTAGTTAAAAACCTATGAACCGAGAATCTCCCGCTACACCGCGCGAGCGGTTAGCGGGGGAGAGTCAAAATTAGAATGATTAAACCCCAACCATAACCCCGCCTCGATAACCGATAGCCCATAACCGA
>NZ_JASJFG010000605.1:0-1331 GCF_030065375.1 Microcystis sp. M49636_WE2
CAAGATAGTTTAACCTTTCTAGAAAGACAATAAGCTTTTTATGTCCTATGAACGCCTAATTTATCTGGCCGATACCGATGCGGCCGGTGTGGTTTACTTTGCCCATCTTCTCTCGATCTGTCATGAAGCCTACGAGTTTTCCTTAGCACAATTTGGCATCAATATCAAGGATTTTTTTAAAGATTCTCCGGTTGCCCTACCGATTACTCAAGCGGAAATCCAGTTTTTTCGGCCTCTTTTTTGTGGTGATCGCATAGAGATTGATTTCACTGCCCGATCCCTGAGCGAAAACGAGTTTCAATTGCAGTATAAAATTTATTTGACTGAAATCATGGTGGGAAAAGCGAAAACCCGCCATGTGTGCATCGATCCCACCGCTAGAAAAAGAATCCCTTTCCCGGAATCTTTAAAAAATTGGTTAGGATATTTATCAACCCCAGAGGAGACTGGTATTTAAGGGATGATGTGGGCAGATTTAACGATGATTTTAACTAGGGATTGGTGGCACAGTGCTTGGCAATTATTTAACCTTAGTACCGCGAGGATTGTCTGGAATTCTTTTCTGGCCTTTATCCCCTTTATCCTCAGCTTTTGGCTATTTAGGACTACCCTCGATCGTTCCCTACTCTGGTGGTTAATTCTCTTAGTTTTTGTGCTTTTTTTACCCAATGCTCCCTATATTCTCACCGATAGCATTCATTTAATCGCCTATCTTCAGCAGGATTACGCCAAAAGTTTAATTTTTTTAGTTTTAATTCCCCAGTATAGTATCTTTATTTTTATTGGCTTTCAGCTATACGTTCTCTCCTTACTTAATTTAAAAAGTTATTGTCAGCAAAGTCAGCTAAATTCAGCAGTTTTACCCCTAGAAATAACTCTCCATTTTTTAAGTGCGATCGGTATTTATCTAGGGCGTTTTCTCCGGCTGAATAGTTGGTATCTAGTCACTCAACCGCAGCAACTATTCTGGAGTTTGCCGAATTTACTGACTAAAAAACCTTTGCTATTCATCTCTGTCTGTTTTTTAATTATTTGGCTACTATACGAGATCAATAAAAGGCTTTACAATCGATTTTTTGGCTACAATTAACGCCTATCGGGAATGTCCACCCTCTGCTCGTCCCTTTCGGATTGATTAAAAGATAAGTAGGTAGGCGTTAAAAACTATCAGATCCCCCCGCCTATCCGCACCCCCCTTATCAAGGGTAGGGCTGTTTCATTTAAATTAAGTACAGCTGATTTTGAGTCAATAAATTTGACTTAAGATTCTCAAGTTTATCTTTTTCTAACCAAAAGAGTTAGTCACAATAATTAATCTTTAATCCTCTGCC